>JBEAVX010000455.1:0-8623 GCA_041160755.1 Pseudomonadota bacterium | reverse complement strand
GACGAGGCCCACGCCCCCGGCTAGCCACCGCAGGCGACGGAGCGCCTGAGCCGACTCGGTCGGACCCCAAGTGACCGGTTCGTTCGCGGCGGTGGGTGGGGCGTAAGGGTTCATCGGGGGCATTCTATGCGCCCCGATTCACCGGCGCAGGACGGCGCGATCCTTCACCCAAACTCGGGCAGCGAGGCGGAGATCATGGCGCTATACTCCCGCCATGCACGCCCTCCTCAGCCTCCTCTTCGTCGCCTGCGCCCCCAAAACCGAGCCCGAGCGTGACCCGGACGTCATCGCCCCCGTCGAGGACGAGCCCGGCGCGGCCTGGACGATCCTCGTCTACATGGACGGCGACAACGACCTTGAGTCCTACGTCATGCACGACCTCAACGAGCTTGAGGCCTCGATGCTGAACCCCGACGTGCGCGTGCTCGTGTTGGCCGACCGCGCTGAGGGCTACGTCCGAGAAGACGGCGACTGGACGACGACCCGGCGCTACGAGATCCTCCCCGACGCCGATCTCGACGTCGTCGTCTCCCCGGTCATCGAGGACATGGGCGAGCTGGACATGGCGGATCCGCAGACCTTGGCCGACTTCATCACCTGGGGTCGGTCCTACGCGCCCGCCGAGCGCACGGCGATCGTGCTGTGGAACCACGGCACGACCTGGTGGGCTGAGGATCCCACCGATGACGGCTCGGCCCGCGGCCCCGGCGAGGGCGGCCTCCTCGACCCCATCACCGGCGACCCGATCGGCAACACGCCGCCGCCGGGCGTGGCCTGGGACGACAGCAGCGGCCGGGAGCTCTCCATCGCCAAGGGCGATCTTCAAGACGGCCTCGCCATGGGCATCGGCGACGGCGCGCCGTTCGACGTCATCGCCTTTGACGCCTGCAACATGGCCTCGTTTGAGGTCGCCCACGCGCTCTCGCCCTACGGCCTCACCCTCGTCGGCGCCGAGAGCACCGTAGGCATGGAGGGCCTCAACTACACCTCGACGATCGGGGAGCTGAGCCTCAACCCCGGCGTAGACGGCGTGGTGCTCGCCGAGCTCTTCGCGCGCCACGGCGTGAAGGTGAACATGGAGCCGAACTACTCGGCGATCGGCCTCGACGATCTCGGCCCCCTGGTCACCGCCATCGACGACATCGCCGGGCTCGCCTTGGAGGACGCCGCCGCCATGGACGCCTTCTTGTCGGGCCGCGCCGCCGCGCGTGGCGCCGAGGCCGACCCTTGGCGTCTCGCCTACCTCGATCTGGGCGACCTGGGCCGCAGGCTCGCTGAGGTCGATCACCCGGCCATGGCCGAGGCCGGCGCCGCCCTGGAGTCCGCGGTGTTTGACACGGTGATCGCCGCCTACGGCAGCCAAGGGTTCGTGTGGACGACGGGCATGACGATCTACGCGGACACCGTGCAGACCGACCTCCACGACTACACGAAGCGCGGGGCGAGCTGGTCCGAGGTCACGCGCTGGGATGAGCTGCTCAAGACCATCGCCGCGACGGAGTGAGCCTTCGTCTTGTGTGGGCTCACGGGGCCCGCTCGGCGCTGTGCGCACGGGATCGGTTGACACCCTGGTCACAACGGGGGAGGATCCCGATCCCCGCACAAGGAGCCCCTCCCCATGGACGCCAACGAGTTCGTCAACCGCGTCTTCCAGAACCTGCCCGCTGGGCCGGTCACCCGTTTTGAGTTCAAGAGCTGGCGCAGCGGTGATCGCCCCACGAGCGAAGGGTTTGGCCTGGGCCCCGTGCCCGGCGTCGATCCCGAGAAGCTCATCGCCCGGGTGATGGACGTTGATCGGTACGTCGGCAACGTGGACTACGTCGCCGAGTGCCGCTCGGTCGCCGATCCAAACTACGTCCGCCCCGCGAAGGTGCGCTTTTACCAGCGCATCGGCCTGCCCGTGCTCGGCGACATTCAGATGGAGCTGGCGCTCGTGGACCTCGGCGTGCGGGACGGCTGGCGTGTGGCGGCCTGGTCGCAGATCGACGACGCGACGCGCCGCCTCGACGCCAAACGTGGCGCGCGGAGCGCCTACAACGTCGGCTGCTGGATCGTGAAGCCCGGCATCGTCGGCTACGCGCTCTCGTCGGCGCCCGCGAAGGAGGACGTCGGGATGCTCAAGTACGCCGCGATGACCAAAGGTGCGGACGCCAGCGCCCCCCAGGTCGTGAAGGCGAACATCGAGGGCATGGCGCGCTGGTCCCAGCGGTCCTGAGCCCCACATGACCCACGCCTACGGCCTCTGGTCCCTCGCCCCGGCCGCCGCCGCGATCATCCTCGCGTTGGCGACCCGGAACGTCGTGCTGTCGTTGTTCTCGGCCACCTGGCTCGCGGGCACGCTCATCGTCGGCGGGGACCCTCTGGCCGGGCTGTGGAAGGCCGTCGATCCCTTCATGCTCGACGCCTTGGCGAGCCGGGACCACATGAAGGTGACGCTGTTCTCGCTCTTCGTCGGGGCGATGGTCGGCGTGATGACGAGGGCAGGGGGCACCCGGGCCTTGGTGGAGTGGCTCGTGCGCCTCGCGAGCGGCCGCCGGGGCGCGATGACCGCGTCTTGGCTCGCGGGCATGATCGTCTTCTTTGATGACTACGCGAACTGCCTCATCGTCGGCAACACGATGCGCCCCCTCTGCGACCGCCTGCGCGTGTCGCGCGAGAAGCTCTCCTACATCGTGGACTCCACCGCCGCCCCCGTGGCCTCGTTGGCCTTGGTGAGCACCTGGATCGGCTACGAGGTCGGGCTGATGGAGGAGGGCCTCAAGGCCGCCGGGGTCGAACAGGACGCCTACGCCTTCTTCATCGAGGGCATGGGCTACCGCTTCTACAGCATCTTCACCATCGTGTTTGTCGGCGCCATCGCCATGTTGGGCCGCGACTTCGGGCCGATGCTCGCCGCCGAACGTCGGGTCGCCGCGGCGCCAGAGATTGAGCCCGACGAGGGCGCCCACGACGCCCCGCCCGCCGCCCGGGGCCTCATCGCCGCCGCGCCGGTGCTCACCTTGGTGCTCGTGACCTTCTTCGTGCTCTGGCGAGATGGCCGGGCCGCGGCGCCCGAGGCCACCCGCATCTTCGAGATCCTCGGCGCGGCGAACGGCTATGACGCCATGCTCAAGTCGAGCCTCGCGGGGCTCATCTGCGCGGGGGCCCTCGCCGCGCTCAGCCGCGCGCTCTCCTTTGGCGACATCTTCGAGGCGGGCCTCAAGGGCGCGGCCTTGCTGTTCGACGCCTTGGTGGTGCTGTTCTTGGCCTGGTCCTTGGGCTCGGGCATCAACGCCTTGGACGCCGCGGGCTACCTGATCGGCGCCTTGCAGTCGTCTTTGGCGCCGGAGCTGCTGCCGACCCTCGTGTTCTTGCTCTGCGCGGCGATCTCCTTCGCCACGGGCACGTCGTTCGGCACCATGGCCATCGTGATGCCCCTGGTGGTGCCGCTCTCGTTCGCCATCAGCGACGACCCGCTCATCCCCCTGATCGCGAGCGGCGCGGTGCTCTCCGGCGCCTGCTGGGGCGATCACTGCTCGCCGATCTCCGACACCACGGTGCTCTCTAGCGTCGGCACTCGCTGCGATCTGATGGCCCATGTGCGCACGCAGATGCCCTACGCCATCGTCGTCGGCGTCATCAGCGTGGTCTTTGGCACCCTGCCCGCGGGCTATGGGGTCTCGCCTTGGCTGCTCTTGCCTTTGGGCGCCGTGGCCTGCGCGGTGACCCTGCGCCTCTTCGGCAAGACGGCGGAGTCCTCAGGCTGAGCGGGCTTAGGGCAGGGGCGCCGGGAAGCCGCCGTCTGGGGGCCGCGTGCGCCGCCACAGCGTGTATCCGCCGCCCTCGGCCTCCTTCGTCCAGGCGTCGTCGACATGGCGGAGCACGGGATCGTCCGGGGTCACGACCAAGGTGTCGAGGCGGTCTAAGGTCACGGGCCACTCGGCGGTCCAGTGCGGGGGCTTGGTGTCCTCCAGGTAGAGGTGGCGCACCTGCCAGATCACCTCGCGCCCAGAGAGCGCGGCGATGAGCGTGTAGTCCGTGCCGACGCGGTCCTCGGGCCCCACCCGGGCCAGGAGCGCCAGGCGCGCGGCGTGGGCGGGGTCCGCGAGGGTCTCCTGCTGGGCCTCGGCGCGGCGGGTGAGGGCGGCGCGGTCGTCGGGGAGGGTGAGGGCGTTTCCCAAGATGAGGCAGGAGCACAGAAGCGGCAAGGTGCGAGGCCAGCTCCGCGCCGCCCACGCCGCGCCCAAGACCCCACCGCAGGCCCAGAGCGCCAGAAACGGCGCGCGGAGGTGAACGTAGGGCCCCGTGGGGAGCTGCCACTCCCGGCTGGCGTCGGTCCAGAGGTAGGCGAGGGGAGCGAGAGAGCAGAGGAGCGGAGAGAGCCCCGCGGGCAACAAGGCATAGCTCCCCAGCCAAGTCTGCGTGAGCCATTCGAGGCGGGCATCCGCGAGCTCCGGCGGGGGAGGTGACCCGATCGACGGCTTGGTTGGGTCGAAGTGAAAGAAGAAATTGTCCTTAAAAATCAATAAAAAAACGAAGAAAGCTAAACCGATACATAAGGTGAAGACGCCGTAGCGCCTCCCGCCCGGCAGCGGACTTAACGTGAGCACCACGCCGTAGGCGGTGAGCAGATACGCCATCTCCTCCCGCGCGGAGATGCAGAGCAGGGCGCCCACGGCCCAGATGTGCGGCTTGCCCACATACGCGCCCCAGATCACCAAGGCCGTGCCGGGCATCACCAGCTCCATCGGGCGGAAGTCGGCCCCGGCGGCGGACTCCACAGGCGCCCACAGGAGCCAAGAGAGCGCCGAGGCCAGCCCGAACACCGCGCTTCCTGTCGCCGCGCGCCCGAGGCCCGCCAGCGGCCAGGCCGTCGCGACGGTCATCCCGACGTTGAGCGCCGCGAGCAGGTTCACCGTCGGGAACAGCGTGTACAGCGCCACGACGCCGACGAGCATCGGGTGAAAGTGCACCATCTGGAAGAAGCCCGTGGGCTCCAAGAGCAAGGACGACGCCCAGGCCCGACCGGCGGCGGCGTTGTGCACGATCTGATGAAAGAACGCCAGATCCTGCGCCCAATGCGCGTCGTGCGCCGCCAAGGCGGTGAGCTGTCGGCGCGTGAAGGTGACGGCGACGGCGACGATCGCCGCGGTGGTGAGCGCCCACATGGCGCTCTCGCTGAGCCCGTAGGGGCGCTTGGAGGGTGAGGGAGAGGCGGGCGTGGGATCGGGCATGGGATCGGGCATGGGGCCGATGCTAGCAGAGGTTTACGCTCCTGTCGTATGATGTCCGCTCGACTGCACCCAAGCCCCTCTGGAGAGACGGATGACTCGGCTCCTCACGCTCTGGACGCTCCTCATGGTCAGCGGCACCGCCCGCGCCGAGGATCCGCCCGCGCCCCCCGCCGCGCCAACGGCGTTTGAGCTGCTCGACAAGCAGTTCGGCGAGCTGTTCGTGGCGCCCTTGGCGAGCCTCCTGTTCTACGACCTCTACTTCTGGGACAACACCCTGCCTTTGGGCGAAGGGGTCGGCGAGCGCGTGAAGGACGAGGAGATCGTCGGTTACGACGCCGCGACGGGCTACAGCTACGCGCGCCGGTTTGAGGCCCCCGTGGCCGGGGCCGAGGTGCAGCTCACCGAGCCGCGTGAGACGGAGGTCGCCGGGATCACCCTGCTCATCACCCCGGCGCCAAAGGGTAAGACGATCGCGGAGATCAAGGCGGGGCAGACCGTAGACATCACCGGGCGCCGCACCACCCAGCTCGACCAGCTCGTTCCCCCGCCCGAGGGCCTGCCCGAGTCCGCGCTCATCCGAGAGGAGGGGGTTGATCGTGTCCTGGTGCGTGATCTCGCCCCCTTCGGCGTGCCCGTCGAGGTGCGTGACGGCGTCGCCACCACGCTCACCACCCGCTTCACCTTGCCGGCCACCGCCGTGCAGCCCCGTGTCGGCGACACCGTCGTCGTCGGCGAAGAGACCGCCGAGGTCGTCGAGCTCAAAGGGGACACCCTGGCGCTGCGCGACACAGACCGTCGCCAGAGCGCCGAGCCGCTGAAGAACCCCACCCAGGTGAGCCTGCCGTTCATCGTGACCTGGCTCGTGCTCGGCGCGGTCTTCTTCACCCTGCGCATGGGCTTCATCTCGATTCGGGGCTTCCGCCACGCCATCGACGTCACCTTGGGCCACTTCGACCACGCCGGAGATCGCGGCGAGATCAGCCACTTCCAGGCGCTCAACTCGGCGCTCTCGGCCACGGTCGGCCTGGGCAACATCGCCGGGGTCGCCGTCGCCGTGGGCGTCGGGGGGCCGGGCGCGGTGTTCTGGCTGATCGTCGCCGGCTTCTTGGGCATGTCGTCCAAGTTCACCGAGTGCACCCTCGGCCAGATGTACCGGGTGACCGACGCCAAGGGCCACCTCTCCGGCGGCCCGATGCGGTACCTGCACTTGGGGCTGCAAGAGCTGGGGCTCGGCGGGTTTGGCCGGGTGCTCGCCGTCGTGTTCGCCGTGATGTGTATTGGCGGCAGCTTCGGCGGCGGCAACATGTTCCAGGCCAACCAGTCCTATGTGGCCGTGGCCGAGCAGATCCCCTTCCTCGCCGACAAGGCGTGGTTGTATGGCGCCTTCTTGGCGGTCATCACTGGCATGGTGATCATCGGCGGCATCAAGAGCATCGGCGCGGCGGCCTCCGTCATCGTCCCGGTGATGTGCGGCATCTACGTGCTCGCCTCGCTCTTTGTGCTCGCCGTCAACTGGGATCAGCTCCCCGCGGCGTTCGGCTCGATCCTCTCCGGCGCCTTCACCCCCGAGGCGGGCTACGGCGGCGTGCTCGGCGTGTTGATCACCGGCTTCCGCCGGGCGGCGTTCTCGAATGAGGCGGGCATCGGCTCGGCGTCGATCGCGCACAGCGCCGCCGCCACGGAGGAGCCTGTCCGTGAGGGCATCGTCGCGCTCTTGGAGCCCTTCATCGACACCATCGTCATCTGCACGATGACCGGCCTCGTCGTCGTCGTCACCGGCGCCTACAAGACCCACCCCGGCGAGGGCGTGCTGATGACGTCGGTGGCCTTCCGTACGGTGATCCCCTGGTTCCCCGCGGTCTTGGCGCTCACGGTGTTCCTCTTCGCCTACTCGACGATGATCTCTTGGAGCTACTACGGCGAGCGCTGCTGGGCATACCTCTTCGGAGAGGGCTACAGCATGCTGTACCGCGGCGTGTTCCTCGTGTTCGCGTTCTTGGGGGCGGTGTTTAAGCTCGGGAACGTGCTCGATTTCTCGGATCTGATGGTGCTCGGCATGGCGTTCCCCAACATCATCGGCCTGTTCTTGCTCTCGGGCAAGGTGCGCGCGGCCTTAGACGATTATTGGGGTCGTTACACCACTGGGCAGATGAAACGTGAGCGTTAGTCTGCGCCCCCTCCAAGGAGCCTCCTGATGCTGTTCCCCCTGATGTTCTCCCTCGTCGTGGTCCAGCCCGGCTGTGTGGTCGGCATGAAGAAGCACGAGGCGCTCCAGGCGAGCCACGACGCCCTGCAGGTCGAGCACTCGGCCCTGCAGGCCCGCTACGAGGCGGACACCACGGCGATGCGCGCGCAGATCCTCTCCTTAGAGGAGGCCCTCGCCGCCGCCGAGGCCGAGTCCGCCCGCCTCGGCGAAGAGCTCTCGGCGCTGCAGGCCGAGAAGGCGCGGCTCGTGAAGGACCAGTCCTCGCTGCAGGCGAGCGTCAAAGAGATGGAGACGGCGCTCATCGAGCTCTCCCAGCGCAAAGCCCAGGCGGACGCGCGCGTGGCCGAGTACCGCAACCTGCTCGCGCGCTTCAAGGCGCTCATCGACGCCGGCAAGCTCAAGGTCAAGATCGTCGATGGCCGCATGGTCGTCGAGCTGGCCACGGACGTGCTGTTCTCCTCAGGCTCGGCGAACCTCTCCAAAGACGGCGACGCCGCGCTCAAAGAGGTCGCGATCGTGCTCGCGGGCATCCCCGACCGGCGCTTTCAGATCGAGGGCCACACCGACAACGATCCGATCAACACGCCGCAGTACCCCTCAAACTGGGAGCTGGCCTCGGCCCGGTCCCTCGTCGTGACCAAGGCGCTCATCGCCGGTGGCATGCCCGCCGCCCAGCTCAGCGCCGCGAGCTACGGCGACCTTCGCCCCGTCGCCGCGAACGACACCAAAGAGGGCAAAGCCGCCAACCGCCGCATTGAGATCGTCGTCGTCCCCGATCTGTCCTCCCTGCCGGGCTTTGACGCCTTGCAGCAGGTGGACTGACCGGGGCGCGGCGCTCAGCCGGGGCTCAGCACCAGGGGCGCGGCGCCGCCTTCGCAGGCGCCTTTCCCGGCCTTGTCCAAGGCGCAGGAGAGGTTCAGGGCGTCGTCGCCGACGGTCACGGGGACCGCCGCCGCCGGGCGGCCGATCACCTTCACCGCCAGCTCATACTCCCCGGGGGCCACGGCGCCCTTGAGGCCAGCGGCGTCCCCTTTGAGCGCGGTGGACTCGCCCTGGTTGAGCTTGATCCACTGCACCTTGGCCTCGCCGGTGACGGTGACGGTGACGGTGACGCCGCCCTCCACAGGGGGATCCTCGGCGAGGGCCTCCAAGGAGCCGCCCGCCACTTCAGGCGTCGGCTCCACCGCGGGCGTCTCGCCGCGCA
>JBEAVX010000435.1:0-3121 GCA_041160755.1 Pseudomonadota bacterium | reverse complement strand
CGTGCCCCCCGAGATCGCCGCCGTTGGCCACGTCGTAGGCGCCGTAGATCATCATCATCGGGCCCACGACGCCCCGAACATCGAAGCCCATCGGCGCGATCTTCTCGCCGAGCGCCCCGTGGGCGAAGCTCGACACGGCGTTCGCCACCGTCGTCTCGCCCGCCATCATCAGGAGATGACCTGCCTCCGCGAGCTGCCCGCTCTCCCGCTCCGCCGCGCGGGCCTTGCGCTCGTTCGACTTCGCCACACGCTCCACGGCGTTCGTCTGCGCCGAGTTCGCGCCGCCCTGCACGACCACGAGCTGCGGCTGCTGTCGCTGCCGCTGCGCCTGGCCCTGACCCGCGGCGACGAGCGCGGCCTGGTTGTTCTGTCCTGCCATTGTTGCCTCCAGGGCCGCCGCACCACGCCGCGAGCCCTGGGTCATGGGTACATTCGCTCGGGGCGAAGAATCCACCGAAATCGTTGACCAGACCCCCTTGGTCAAGCGGGTCAAGACCCCTCGGCGTCTGGTCAGTGGCCTGGACGCCCTGGTCAGTGGCGTTTTTGTCTGGTCAACGAAAGTTCTGCGGGCCTCACTTCGGCCCCTTCAGCCCCATTTGACTGGTCTGCGGTTTCCAAGCGTCTGGAAACGCGCTCGTGCGCATACCGAAAACGTCTGGTCAGCGTTGACCAAGGCCCTTGGTCTGACCAAAACGGTCTGGTCAGATTTGACCAAGGCCCTGGTCAAGCTGACCAAGGCCCTGGTCAGCGTTGACCAGCAAGAAACGACCGCTGACCAAGCCGCGTGAGGCGTCGTGTGGCTTGGTCAACGATTGTGATTCCTTGGTAAGTAGATCCGAAGGCCGATTTTCGCGAAGTGCCCCTCGGAGGCCCCGAAGAATCGGCTTGCGGCCTCGACGCCCAAGGATCATGGTCAGGATGTCGGAGGTCCACACGATGCGGTTCCTGTTCCACGGCTTAGACGACATCGAGGCCCACATCGAGCAGATGAAGGGCGACCTGAGCCACCTCGCGATTCATCGCCGCGCCAAGAGCAAAGCCTTCGAGGAGCGCCTCGGGCGCTATGACTTCACCCTCGACGACGCCCGCCGGGCGCTGAGCCTGCCCGACCGCTACGGCCTGTGCTCGGATCTGCACGACGCCGCCGACGAGGCCCTCGATGACGGCGACCCCGACGACCCCGACGACCCCAGCGCCGCGACGAGGGAGCCCACCCCGGAGCAGGTCAACCTGATCGCGCGAGGCGCCTTGGCCTTCATCCGCCACACGCTCTCCCGCTGCGGCATCGGCGCCAAGGGCCAGCGCTGCCGCATCCGCGCCTACCGGCCCAAAGGCATGGGCATCCCGATCAACGCCACGGTCTATGTCACCGACACCAACACCGACGAGATCGAGGGCGTCACCCCCGAAGACGAACAAGAGGCCACCGCGCCCGCCGAGGACACACCCTTTCATCACCCCGTCCCCGACACCTCGGCGCCAGCGGCCCCACGAGACAGCTTTCAGATGAGCAGCTTCATCGGGCGCCAGATGCAGGAGCTTGGCACCTGCTACGCCGACTTCGCGAACCTGCTCTTGGGCTCCATGACCCGCGTGCAGACCCTCAACGACGGGATGCACCGCCGCCTCAGCTACGAGCTGACACAGTCTCGGAAGCAGGTAGACACGCTGATGGCGGCCCTGCTCGACCACCGCATCCAGCAGCTTGAGGTGTCCGAGCGCGCCGTCGAGGGCGAGCGCAGCGCCCGCAGCCGCTCCGACCTCGCCTCCCAGGCCGTGAAGGAGCTGGGCGACGCGGCCAAGGCGTTCCTCGGCGGCGGCGGCTTGGCGGGCCTGCCGCCGGAGCTGCTCAGCTCCATCGCGCCGCTCCTGCAACACCCCGAGCTGCGCGCCTTGCTCGGTGACCCGACCGTGCTGGGCCTGCTGCGTGACCCGCGCTTCTTGGGTGACCTCGCGGCGATGCTGCGAAACGTCGCCGCCCAGGCGAAGGCCGCCCAAGCGGCCCAGCAAGGCGCCCACCAAGGCGCACAGACACCGCCGCCGAGCGCGCCGCCCGGCTGACCTCCTCCCTGTGAGACGACCGAACCCAAAACCCCGGCGCCACCCGCCGGAATGGAGACCTCTGTGCCGAAATCCGAGACGAACCCCAACGCCGAGGCGCCGCCCCGGACGTTGAGCCCCGCCCAGCGCGCTCAGAAACTCTTCGGCGACCTCTTCGGCGCCAAGAAGCCCAAGGACCGCGCCCGCGCCATGCAAGAGTTCGCCGCGCTCAGCCCCGGCGAGCAGATGTTCGTGCAGAGTGAGCTGCTCTACCTCACCCTGCTCGGCCAGGAGCGCGTCCGCGTGAGCCTACAAGACCTCTCGGACCAGCTCGACGACAGCACCGACGCCCTGATCGAGACGCTCCAAGACCTCCGCCCCCGCGACGATGACCCGCTGGGCCTCTTCGACCGCGCCGAGGGGATGGAGGACGCCGAGGAGCCCTTCCAAGACGACGTGAGCGGCGAGGAGGAGGACGACGACGAGGACGCCGAAGAAGACGACGAGACTGAAGGCGACGACCTAGAGCTCGAAGACAACGACGATGACAACGACGACACCACCCCGGAGGCCGCGTGAGCGCCGCGCCCATCCTCCTCGACCTGGTGGTCCCCCGCACCAAGGTCTGCCTTGGCCCCTTCGTCTTTGACCCCGTGGCCGAGCTCCTCGGTCGCCCGCTGCGGGAGGTGCTGGCGCCCATCTGCGCCGCGCCGCCGACGGAGCGGAGCACGTCGCTGGGCACCCATGATGTGTTCCGCATCTCAGTGCCGCCGGGGGACTCCGTGTCTGTCTCCTTAGGCACCCTGGGCGAGCTGGGCCTCGGCAACCACGACGGCCTGCTCGTGATCACGACGCCGAGCGCGGCGGCGCTCCTGCTCAGGCCCCAGCTCCAGCACAAGCTCGTGAAGGACGAGGTCGTGTCAATCCGCGGCTCGCTCGTGGAGGTCTCGCGCCTGACCTGCAAGCTGGCCCGAGGCGACCGCCTCTCCGTGTTCATGGGCCGGGCGGGGGAGCTAGGCGTCGAGGTGGCCTGAGCGCGCCAGGGGCCCCCACCGAGAACACCACACGGACGCCTCCAAGG
>JBEAVX010000405.1:0-12193 GCA_041160755.1 Pseudomonadota bacterium | reverse complement strand
GGTCCGCCGGGTCCGCCGGGTCCGCCGGGTCCGCCAGGGGGTCCGCCGGGTCCGCCGCCCGGCGACGGCGATTGTTGGGGCGCGCCGGGGCCGACGCCGCTGGGCCGACCGAGCTGGGGCGCGCCGGGGCCGACGCGGTCGAGGTTCTCGCCGAGGTACACCCGAAGCTGCCCATCCTGGGGCACGCGGGCGGAGACGGTGATCTGGCCCTCGGTGAACGAGGGCACCCGAGGCGAGGCGCCCTGATAAAACGAGAGGTCGAGGGCCTGGGGGCTGCGCCGAAGCTCGCCGTTGAGCGCGGCGGTCTCGATCGGCACCGACGACGCGCGCAGGCGCCAGAGGTCGGGATCGGCCTCGGGGGAGAGGCCCACGGCGGTCTGCCACAGCCCCTCTCCAAACGACAGGCCGATGAGCGCGCCCAAGATGCGGCGACGGTGGGTCATCGGAGGGCCTCCGCGAGCTGCCGCGCGAGCGCCTCGTGGCCGTCGGCGGTGAGGTGAATGGGATCCTCCACAAAAAACGCCGTGGACGGCAGAGTCGGGCTGAGCACCTGGGCCTCGGCGGAGAGGGTCTGGAGCGCGGCGAGGTGGGCCTCGGGGCGGCGCAACATCGGGAAGACCACGAAGGTGACCTCGGCGCCCGCGGCCTCGGCCTGGGCCTTGAGCGCGCGCAGGTTCGTGAGGTAGCGGTCGGCGGGCACCCGCGCCGTGGGCCCGGACGGGGCGGCGGCCTGGCCTTGGGGCCTTGGGCGGAGCTGGCGAAGCGCGGTCATCAGGCGAAGATCGGGCACGGCGCGCGGCGGGCGGCTGTGGTCGGGGGCGGGCGCCGGGTCGGCGTCACGCACCAGGTACGCGATGAGCACCCGCTCGGGGTGCGTGGAGAGCGCGTTGTCGAGGGTGAGCAAGCCCTGGTGGCTCGTGTAGCCGGGCACGCCGCCGTTCTGGACCGGGCGCCCCAAGGCCAGCCCGAGGCGCGCGGGCCAGGCCTCGTCCTCCTCGACGCCCCAGCCGAAGGTCGTGGAGTCGCCGAGACAGATCCAGGCGCCGTCTACGGGATCCGGCCCCCGGTAGCCCAGGCGGTTCGTGCGCACGGTGAAGGTGGTGGCGCGCTCGGGGAAGGGCAGGTCGCGGGGCGGCAACGACGGTCGTAACCACCACAAGCTCCCGGGATCACCCGCGTAGATCCCCGGATCCGGCCACCCCGAGATGCGCAGGATCAGCTCCGCGCCGCCGAGCAGCGCGGCGGCGAAGATCGCCGAGAACATCAGGTTGCGGAGCGCGCGCGTCATGCAGCGCCTATCCTGCCACAACCCGGCCCGACCGCGCGTTGACTTCTGCCCGACGCCTGAGGATACTGCGCGTGTGAGCCCCGACCGAAGAGAGGTCCTGATCTGGGCTGGAGGCGCCCTGCTCATCCTCGCGCTCGTCGCCGCGTGGTTGTGGTGGACTGCGCCCGAGCAAGACCTCCTCCCCTCCCAGTACAACTACGGTGTCTTGTGAGCACGTCTCGCCGAACGATTCTGCGCGGCGCCTCGGCCTTGGTGGCGCTCACCGGGATCGTCGGCGGCGTGGCCTGGCAGCGCCGCCGCGCGACGGAGGCCCTGGAGTCTGAGCCCATCGCCGAGCCTTGGGCGGAGCTCGGCCCCCAAGGCCACTGGCTGCGCGCGAACCTGCGGGCCGCGCGGATGGTCGTGCCGGATCGCCCCCACCGCGTCGAGGAGGCCCGGGAGCCCGAGCGCCGCGCGAGCCTTCGACGCACGCGCCGGTTCTCGGTCACGACCAACGCCGATCGCCTACGAATGGCGGAGATCACCCCGGCCCCGGCGCCGGGCGTGACGCGCCTCGTCGCCATCGGCGACTCCGTGACCTTCGGCTGGGGCGTCGAGGTCGAGGACGCCTTCCCCGCCCAGCTTGAGGCCGAGCTCAACCGGCGCGGCCACAAGGTCGAGGTGCTCAACGCCGGGGTGCCCGGCCAGCACCCGCCGACGATGGGGAGCTGGCTCAACCTCATCGGGCCCCGGTATGGCGTGAGCGGCGTCGTCTTTAGCCGTCGTGTGGCGTTTAACGGCCCGCACCCGATCCAGGGCTACGCCGACGCCGTGCGCACTGGCCAGCGCGGCCTGCCCAACGCGCGCTTTCAGATCATCCTGCCGCCGATCAGCCGCTTCGACGCGGGCTCGCTCACCGCGAACCCCGCCGGAGAGGGCGGCCTCATCCGCCAGCAGCTCCCCGACATCCCGCTGTTGGACCTCACCGACATCTTTCGCGCCGCCCAAGGCGAGCGGGGGTACGGGCTCAAGGCGACCCCAACCGGCAAGCTCGCCCTGGTGAACCTCACCACGGGGGAGGCGCTCGTCGAGGCCGCCGCCGATGGGCGCGACCTGCCGTGGGCGATCTGTGAGGCCTTGGACGAGGACGACTCACTGCGTGAGCCGCTGATGTTTGACTCGGGGCACCCCGACGCCGAGGGCTTCGTGGTGTACGCCCGGGCCGTGGCCGACCAGCTTGAGGCGGGCGGTTGGTTCAGCGCATGATCGACACGGCGCGCGCCAAGGGGGGCGCCCTCGTCGGCCACCTGCTCCTGGCCCTGCTCATCACCGGGCCCGCCGCGCTGCGCCCGACGACGACGCTGCTCGGCAGCCCCAACGTAGACGTGTGGAACCACGCCTGGGGGCCTTGGTACTTCTTGGCCTCGGCCCGGGCGGGCAAGCTCCCGTGGGAGACGACGCTGCTCGCGGCGCCCGATGGCGGCGTGTTGTGGTTCATCGATCCGCTCTTGGGGCTCTTCGGCGCGCCCTTGGCGGCGTTGATCGGCGTCGCCGCCACCTGGAACCTGCTGATGACCCTCGCCGTGGCCTTCGGGAGCTACGGCGCCTGGCGCTTCGCCGAGGCCCTGGGCGCCCCGGCCCCGGCGCGGTGGGTGGCGTCGGCGGCCTTGGCGGGGAGCGCGTGGCTCTCGTGTGAGCTGCACAACGGCATCTCCGAGGCCGTGAACTTGGGCCCGATGGCCTTGGCCTTGGCCTACACCGCCGAGGCCCTGCAGGCGCCGCCGGGGGCGCGGATCTGGGTGAAGGTGGGGCTGGGCGTCGGCCTCGCGGCGATCGTCTCGCCGTACTTGGGCCTCGCCACCGGGGCCTGTGTGCTCGTCCGGGGCATCGGCGCCTGGCGCTGGGCCTGGGTGGCGGCGCTCACGGCGGTCGCCTTGGCCACGCCGACGATCGCGGCCCTGCGCGCCCAGCTTCAGCACCCCTTCGCGATCATCAAACACCCGCCGGAGATGAACGCCTTCTTGGCGGCGCACAACGCCGTCGATCCCCGGGCCTTCGTCGCGCCCCTGGGGTTTCGATCGGTGGATCTCAGCGCTGAGGGGTTCGAGCACTCGCCCTACCTGGGGCTCGTGGCCTTGGCCTTGGGCGTCTATGGTCTCCTCGGCGCCGAGCGCCGGGGCCCGCTTCTGGCCTGGGCGGCGGCGGGGCTCACCTGCGCGGCCTTGGCGCTCGGCCCTTACCTCTACTGGGACGGCGCCTTCGTCGAGGTGAGCGGTCGTAAGCTCATGCTGCCCTGGGCCTTCGTGCAGTCGGTGATCCCCGGCCTCGCCATCACCCACCCCCTGCGGCTCGCCGCGCCGACCCTCGCGGTGACCGCGGGTCTGGCGGCCTTGGGCGCGGCGAGGTTTGGTCCCCGGGCGTGGATGTGGGGGGTGCCGGTGCTCCTCGACGGGCTCTTGTTCTCCGGCGCGCCGTGGCCGGTGACGGTGAGCCCGGCGGAGATCCCGGCGGTCTACGGGGAGATCCCGGCGGGGGGCGACGGCGTCGTGCTCGACCTGCCGACCGACGCCGGGACGACGATGTCCACGAGCCGCTACCTCTATTACCAGACCGCCCACGGCCACCCGATCCCCTACGCGCCGGACGCGCGGGCGGCGACGAGCCCGCTCCTGCGCCGCGCGAGCTTTCGGGCCCTCGCGGCGCTCTGTCGGCGGCGCGCGGATGAGCAGACGAGCCTTGGATTTGACGGCGGCCCCCAAGACGTGGTCCAGCGCGCGGACCTCACGGCGGAGGGTGTCCGCTACGTCATCTTGCACCGAGAGATGGATCCCCACGTCACCCCCGGCCTGCGCGCGGCGTTGGAGGCTGGACTTGGCCCCGGGGTCGAGATCGGCGACGCCGTTCTCTGGGACCTCGATCGGGCCCCCTAACAGAATTTTTACAGGTCCTTGACGCAGGATCGTCCGGGCTGATTGAATCAGCACAACCAGAAAGGACCCCCATGACCACCCGCGCGTTGATGTTGATCGTCTTCTTGCTGAGCGCGGGGGTCAGCGTCTTGGTGATGGGGTCGGCGCTCTTCGCGGGCGAGGCCCCGGGGAGCGGGCCGGACGTGGTCTCGACGCTGTGGGGCATGTGGTGGTTTCAGCAGGCGCTCTTTGAGGGCGGGCTCAGCGGCGAGACGACGCTCGTGAACTTCCCCATCGGCGCGACGGGCTCAGTGCTCTCGCCGACGAGCGCGCTCTTCTTCGCCTTGACCGAGCCCCTCGTCGGGGTGCCCTGGGCCTCAGCCCTCGCGTCGCTCGCCCAGGTCTGCCCGTTGGCGATGAGCGTGGCCTGGCTCACGCTGCGCCTTGGTGGATCCCCAGCGGCGGCCATCGGCTCCACCCTCGCGCTCTTCGCCGGTCGGCCCCTGCTCTATGATCTCGGCGAGGGGTCCGTCGTCGCCATCGCCGCGTTTTATGTGCCCTTGGGCCTCGCCGCGATGATGGTGCGGATGCGGGAGGGGATGAGCGGCGCGTTCTGGCTGGCCTGGTGTATGGGCTTCACGGCGATCGAGAACCCGTACCTCGCCCCGGTGCTCCCGGCCGTGGGCGCGCTGCGCGCCGGGATCTTGCTGCGGCGCGGCGAAGGGGTGGAGCTGCGGCGGCTCATCTATGGCCTCGCCGGGGGCACCTTGCTCACCGTGGCCGTCGCGGTCCTGTTCGCGAAGAGCGCGAGCCCCGACTACCCCGGGGAGATCGCCGGGCAGTACGCGCGCCTCGGGCCGTTTCAGGTGCCGCTGGTCGAGATGCCTTGGGCGCGCACGACCTTTCAGGAGATGGTCACCCCCTCGGACGTGCGCTGGACCCTCGACCTGGACGACGCGCGGCAGGTCAACGGCGGGCGATACCTGGGGCTCTCGGCGATCGTGCTGGCCCTCGCGGGGGTCGTCACCCGGCCTCGGGCCTCGGCGTTCTGGGCCTGCCTGGCGGTGTTCTGCGGGCTCATCGCGATGGGCTCGGTGATTCACGGCGTCGCGGGGCCGTTTCTGCTGCTGAACACCTTGATGGACGCCGTCGCCCGACCGCTCACCCAGCCTCGGCGCTTCTTGATCATCACCCAGATCGGCCTGGGGATCTGCGCGGGCTTCGGCGTGGACGGCCTGCGCGCCCTCGCCGGGCGTCATGGCGCGAAGGTCGCGGGTGGGCTCCTCACGCTCATCGGCCTCGACGCCCTCGCGCTCGGCGGCGGCGCGCTGCGGATGCCGGGCACGGAGATCCCCAGCGCCCCCTGCCTCAAGTCGTTGCCCGGGACGATGGACGACGGCGTGCTCGTGTGGCCGTGGGACGCCTTTGACGGCGACGCGGGCCATTCGCAGCTCCTGCAGCTCGCCCATGGGCGGCCCTCGCCCCAGCGAGGCATCGCGTCGTGGGCGCTCGCGGGGGATCCCGTGCAGCCCCGGCTGCGGGGCCTCGGCTGGCGCCGACCCGGCCCGGGGCAGCCCCCGAGCGCTGATTGGAGGGGGCTGGCGGAGCTGGGCTACCGCTGGGTGCTCGTCGATGAGCAGGCCGACCCTGACGGCGCGTCGGCGCTGGCGAGCCTTATGGGCGCCCCGGTGCAGGCGTGTGGGGGCCTTGTGGCGTATGCCCTCCCGGCGGGGGCCCATGCGGACCACCCGGCCTTCCGCCGCTGATCGGCCCCGGAGACGGCGGCTTGAGGCCCGCGCCGGGCCCGGCGGCCTCGGCGGCGTCCACCTGCTGCAGGAACTGAAGCGAACTAGACCAGGCGGTCTGGAGCGCGGCGGCGGCGCCCGGGTCACCGGCGAGGGTGAGCAGGCGGGCCTCGATGGCGCGTAAGATGCCCTCGCGGTTGGGGCAGGCCCAGTCTTGGTGGTGGAGCGGCCAGCTCTGACGCAGCACGACGAGGGCGAGGCGGTGCTGTCCGGCCTCGGCGAGGCGGCGCACGGCCTCGTTGCGGGCCTGCTTGATGTTGTAGTAGCGGCTGCCGTGACCGGCGGCGTCGATGCGGCTCACCCAATCGTCGATGCGCTTGAGCGTCGCCTCGGGGCTCGCGCGCAGGGCCTCGTTGAGCGCCTCGGCCTCGGCCTCCAAGGCCGCGCGGTGCTCGGGATCGTCCAGGCCCAGACGGCTCAGGGTGCCGATGGCCCGTGGGCCGGGCTGGGCGGCGACGTCGATCAGCGCGTCGCCCGTCGGGAGGCCCCCCAGGCCCTCGGCGGTGAAGCCCGGCGACGGGTGGGTCCAGGCGGCGGCGAGGGCGGTCGGCCACTGGAGCCGGGGCAGGGCGCTCAGGTCGGGAGAGGCGCCGTGGAGGTGCTCGGCGAGGCGTTGGTTGTCGTCTTGGGCCTCGGGCAAGGCCGCCAGCGCCCCGGCGGCGGCGTAGAGGGTGAGCGCCTGGCGGCGGCGCTCCGTGGCCTCCCAGTAGCCCCAGGGGTCGGTGTGCCCCAGGGGATCGACGGCGTCTAAGGCGGCGGCGAACAGGCGCACCCGCAGCTTGTGGCGGTCGTCGAAGTCGGTGAAGCTGTCGAGGTCGAGCGTGGGATCGAGGGGGAGCTGGGCGAGGAGCGCGTCCCTCACCGCCCGGGCCTCGGCGGCGTCTTGGGGCTCAGGGGTGGCCTTGAGCGCGAGGGCCAGCACCCGGGCGCGCAGCCCGGCGAGGCCATCCCCCGCGGCGGGGGCCTCGCCTCGGGCCAAGGCGGCGCAGAGGGCGGCGTCTCGGCGCGCGGCGGCGATCAAGAGCGCGTGAATCTCGGCGGCGGGGCCCGGCGGCGGGGTCGGGAAGGCCGCGAGGGCGTCGGCGAGCTCGGTGTAGGCCGCGGCGGCGCCAGAGAGGTCACCCTGGGACGCGGCGAGCCGGGCGCGGTCGCGGCCGATGACGCCGAGGTGCCCGGCGACCCGCATCCGCACGTCGTCCCAGCTCTTCTCGCCGTACCAGCCGAAGTCCGAGACGAAGCCCCCGGCGTTCCAGTCCCAGACGGGGTTGTCGGCGGGGAGCGGCGGGTGCTTCTGGCCCTGGTCCTGCTGGGGGCCGCCGCCTGGAGGCGCGCCTGGGGGGCCATTCTGAGGTGCGCCCGATGGTTCAGGCGCCGCGCCGTCGCCGCAGGCGAGGAGCAGGGCCAAGGCGACGAGGGCAGGGCGGTCAGCGCGCACAGCGGAACCCCGAGGTCTTGCGGCGAAGCTCAGGCAAGAACTCGTTGCGCTCGCCGTAAGGGTTGGGTCGGAAGTCAAAAAAGTACGCGCCGCCGCGCACCGCGACGTAGAGCGCCGGGCCCGGCGCGCGCGGGGACGAGGGCCGCCCGTCCTGCTCCGCGCCGAAGCTGTACAACGACCAGCCGTCCACCCGGGCGTCGGCGGTGAACTCCCAGGCGTTGCCGAACATGTCGTCGGCGCCGTAGACGCTGCGCCCGCTGGGGTACACGCCGACGGGGGAGGTGTTGTAGTAGCCGTCGCTGTCGTCGAAGTTGGGCTCCTCCATCTTGCCGTGGTTGAGCTTGGCGCCGTCGTAGGTCTTGCCCCAGGGGAAGACGCGCTCGTCGCTCGCCGGGCCCAAGGCCGCGAGCTGCCACTCGGCCTCCGTCGGCAGGCGTTTGCCCGCCCAGAGGCAGAACTCTTCAGCGTCGTAGTAGCTCACCAGCACGACGGGGTGGTCGCCGGTGCCCTCGGGGAAGTCGGTGCCGGTCCAGCTCCATCCGTCTTCGGCCCAGTCCTCGTCCACGAACGGCGGGCGGTAGCCGGTCGCGTCGAGGAACTGTTTGTACTGGGCGCGGGTGACCTCGGTGGCGTCGATCTGAAACGCTGGGACGAAGACCTCTTTGGCCTCGTAGCTCTGGCCGCCGAAGCTCTTGTAGAGCACGGGATCGCCGGTCATCTGGAGGTGGTCGGTGGGGGTGATGCCGGCCTGAACCGGCGGCGGACCCCCGGCGCGGCGCTCGTAGCCCCCGGCGCCGTGGTCTGGGGCGGCGCCTGGCGGTGGACCGCCGGGACCGATCCCCGGCGGCGCGCCTGGGGATCCGGGCGGAGGTCCGCCGGGGCCGCCCCCTCCGGCCTTGGGCGGCGGCATGTTGGGCATCGAGCCCGCCGGAGGCTTGCGGGGGCCGAGGCGCACGACGCCTGCGGGCACGGCCACCATGCCGTCAGCGACGAGGTTCTGGGCGGGGATCGGCCCGGTCTGGGGCGGCGGACCCTCGGGCGCGCCGTCGCAGGCGCCGAGGAGCAAGCCCGCGAGGCCCGATCCAACGACGCTCAGCGCGTGGGGAAGGCGCATCGAATGCCTACGGTGAACGCCACCCGGTCGGGCCGCGCGGGCTCACGATGGGTGCAGGTGGAGTAAGACGGCAGGTTCATGAACGAGCCGCCGCGCATGACGCGCCAGGTGCCCGTGGCGGGGCCGGTTGGGTCGGTGACGTCGCCGGTCTTGGTGCCCTCGCGGTGGTACCAGTCCGCCGTCCACTCCCAGACGTTGCCCGCGAGGTGAACGGGGCCGTCCTTGGCGGCCAAGGCGGCGTCTTGGGTGGCGGCGGGGGCGGTCTTCACGTCGGCGATGTGGCCAAACTTGCCCTCGGAGTACCAGCGCACGTCTTTGTCTTCGCCGTCTCCCCAAGGGTAGCGGCGGCCCTCACCGCCCGAGCAGACACGCTCCCACTGGGCCTCCGTGGGCAGAGATCCACCGGCCCAGCGGCAGTAGGCGTCCGCCTCGTACCAGGTCACCGCGACGACGGGGTGATCGCCGCTGCGCCCGGCGGCGCGAAGCTCGGCGCCCGCGCCTTGGGGGTGCGCCTGGGCCCAGGCCCACCCTTCAGGGCTCCACAAGGCCGCGTTGGTGTAGGCCGTCGCCGCGAAGCGCTCGAACTCATCAACGCTCACCTCGGCGAGCCCGAAGCGGAACCCGCTCAAGGTGACGTCCCGCTGGGGCTCGTCCGGCGCGCGCCCCGAGCCTTGGGCGCTCGTGCCGGGGGGGATCGCCGCCGTGGCCTCGCCTTGGGCGGCGCAACCGAAGGTGAAGACGAGCGCGCTGAGCGTCGAGAGGATCAGGGGGCCGAGCATGGTCTCAGTCTTGGAGGGGTGGCCTTGGACTTCCTGGCGTCCACTTGGAGCGCCCACAGTGTAGGATCTTCTCATGATCCTGACGTTTCTGATCTTCTTCGCCTGCGGCGATCCCGAACCCTCCGAGACCCCTCCACCCGCCGCCGCTGGGCTCGGCCCTCCGGGCGCGCCGCCGATGGGCCCACCCGGCGCTGGCCCGGGCAGACCGGGCGGTCCAGGCGGTCCGATGGGCCCGATGGGGCCGGCGGGCGCGCCGGGGCAGTCCGGCGCGATGCTCCAGGATCCCTCGGGCTTCCCGCCGTTCCACGATCAGCCCGCGCCCAAAGGCCCCGCCGTCGAGGGCCTCGGCGCGTTCTCTGCGCCGGTCTTGCTCACCGAGACCCAAGGCGGCGGGTATCGCCCCCAGGTCGCCGCCGCGCCCGATGGCCGCCTGCACGCCATCTACTACGAGCGCACCGACGCCGGCGACCTCATCCGCCACCGCGTCTCCCAAGATGGCCTCACCTGGACCCCGCCCGCGCCGCTGGGCTTAGAGAAGGATCGAAACTGGGGCCCCGACATCGTCACCCGGGCCGATGGCAGCGTCGTCGTCGTTTTTGACCACGCCAAGCCCGACTTCACGAGCCGGGGGTACCTCACGATCTGGCGCGACGGCGTGTGGTCCAAGCCTGAGCCGCTCACGCCCGACGACGGCGGGGAGATCGGCAGCGGCCACGTCGCCGACGCCCTCGGCGATGAGCTGGCCTACGTCTGGATCGGCAAGCCGCTCTCGGACAAGGCGCGCTTCACCGCCCGCTGGCGCTGGTACGCCGACGGAAAGTGGAGCGAGATCTACGACTTTAGCGACGGGACCCAAGACGCCTGGCACACCAACGTCGAGCGTCGCCCCGACGGCAGCGTGCTCGCGGGCTGGGACATCGGCTCCGGCGGCAGCGCCACGACGCTCTACGTCGCCGAGGGCCGCGACGGGCAGTTCTCCAAGCCCGAGAACCTCACCGCCACGGGCAAACCCGGCGAGCGCCCCCACTTCGCCTTCGGCAGAGACGGCGTCGATCACGTCACCTGGTTCCACAAAGAGGGCGGACAGCCCATCGCCGTCTATGTGCGCTCCGGTCGCCCCGGGGCCTGGGGCCCGGTGGACGAGCCCAGCGCGGGCCTCGGCGGCTTCCACTTTGACCCCGACATCGGGATCAACGACGCCGGGGTGCGGCTGTTGGTCTGGGGCTGGGACGCCGGTCAAGACGCGGAGATGGTCTACAGCGTCAACTCTGGCAAAGGCTGGAGCGCGCCCCAGAAGATCGCCGACATCAACTGGGGCAAGCCCGGCCTCGCCTCGGTGAGCGTCGATCCCCAAGGCGCCTTCCACGTCGTCTGGAACCAGGGCGTCCGCGGCGACAACAAGGTCTACTACGCGAAGCTGGTGGTCCCGTGAGCCCCCTGTGGTGGCTCCTCTTGTGGGCCTGCGACGGCGCGCCGGAGCAGACCTCACCTGGCCCGGAGGCCTCCCAGCGACCCCCCGGCCAGCCCGGGCGTCCTGGTCCTCCGGGGGGCCCCGGCGGTCCCGGCGGCGGCCCCGGCCTCAAGGCCGAGCCCCATCACCTGAGCCCCACCTTTGAGCTCGTCGGGTCGCCCAGCGACGCGCCCCGATCCGTCGTGATCATCAGCCTCGACACCACCCGCGCCGACCGCCTCGGCGTCTACGGGGGCCGGGCCGAGACCCCGACGCTGACGGCCTTCGCCCAAGCGGGCGCCCGGTTTGACGCCGCGTTCACCCACTTCCCCGAGACCTGCCCCGCGCACTGGTCGATGATGAGCGGCGTGCCGCCCGAGCTTCACGGCAACGTCGCCGGAAACCGGGGCAGCCTCTACACCGGGCCCACCTTCGCCGAGATCGCCCAGCGCCACGGCTACACGACGGCGGCGTTCATCGGCGGCGCGACGCTGCAAGACGTGAGCTGCGGCTTCTCCCGTGGCTTCGGCACCTTTGATGACCAGTTCGCCGTAGACACCGACGACATGCGCCGCCCCGCCGCCGAGGTCACCGCCGCGGCGACCACCTGGATGAGCGCCCAGACCGGCCCCTTCTTCGCCTTCGTTCATTACTTCGACGCGCACTTCCCCTACACGCCCAAGGCCCCCTGGGACACCCGCTACGACCCCGACTACAGCGGCACCCTCGACGGTCGAGATCGCGCTCTTGATCCCTACCGTCGCGGCGAGGCCACCCCGAGCCCCCGGGACGTTGAGCACATCTTGGCGCTCTACGACGGGGAGCTCTCGGAGCTCGACGCGGCCCTCGCGCCGCTCCTGGCGGCGATCCCCAAGGACGCCGTCGTGATCATCACCGCCGATCACGGCGAGTCCTTTGAGCACGACTACTGGTTCAACCACCGCGGCGGCCTGTGGGAGCCGGTGATCCGTGTGCCCTTGCTCATTCGTGGCCCAGGCGTGCCCGCCGCCGCCGCCGTCTCCGCCCAGGTCGGCCTCATCGACGTGACCCCCACGGCGCTGGCGCTGGCGGGCCTGCCCAGAGACGCCCGGATGATGGGCCAAGACCTCACCCCGCTCACCCGGGGCGAAGGGGAGGGCCGGGCCTTGATCGTCTCCAACACCGATCCCCTGATGCCCGACCCCCAGGAGAGCGCGCGCACCCCAGACCTCAAGCGCCTGGAGCGCGGCGGTGCGGTGACCGTCTACGATCTCAAGGCCGACCCCGGCGAGCTGCGCCCCCAGACCGGCCGAGACGACGCCCTGGCCGCCGAGCGCGCGGCGTATGTGGCCGCCGTGACGCCGCTGAAGGCCCACCAGGGCCCGCCGCCGAAGAACGCCATCGTTCACTCCGCCGAGGAGCGCGCGCGCCTGGAGGCGCTTGGGTATCTCACGC
>JBEAVX010000345.1:0-8805 GCA_041160755.1 Pseudomonadota bacterium | reverse complement strand
CCTCAGCCCCCGCATCAGGCGCCAATCAGCGGCAGATGCCCTCGTACACATGCCACACGGACGGGCCGATGGTCGGGTCGGTCTCGTCTACGGTGAGGACAAGATCTCTCACCCCGTCATTGGTGAAGTCGAAGAAGCTCCAGGCATATTCGCGCGCCTCGCCCTCCACCAGTCGCTCGTCGACGCCGTAGTACGCGGCGAAGGCGGGCGAGTCTGGAAACTCGCCGCTGAGCTCTGGCAGCGTGAGCTCGTATGACCCCGCGGTGGTGATCCCGTCCTCGTCGCCGAGGTACACACGCCACACGTCGTTCCCCAGCCGTGGCTCTTGCTCGTCGCTTGTCATGAGCAAGTCCGAGTGCTCCTCGCTGATGGTGTTGATCATCCAAGAATAATCGTTGCTGAGGCCGTTCACCATCCGGGACCAGCTCCCGGAGGCCGCCAAAAAACCGCCGTCCGCGTCCCAGTGGTCAGCCGTCAGCCTAGGCTCAATCGTGTAGACCATCGGGGTGCTGTCAAAGCCGCCGCCGTTGTTGAGATATGCACGCCACTCCGAGGGGCCCACCAGCGGATCCGCGTCGTCCCAGGTCAAGAGCATGTCTGCGGCGTCGTCCCCGTTCATGTCCCTGAAGAACCAAAGGTAGGTGAGCCACGCATCGCCTACCTGGCGCTCCCTCTGGCCCTCACGCGCCCAGAGCGCATAGTTGTCGTCAGGCGCATCGACGAGGAGCGGGGGCAGCGTGAACGTCTGCGGCGCCGACTCGAAGCCGTCGGGCCCGCCCAGATACACCGCCCACTCGGTGTTTCCGCTCCTGGGCATCTCCGCCTCGTCGAAGGTGAGCACCAGATCGTAGCGCCCATCCCCGTTGAGATCGTTGAGCTGCCAGATGTAGAAGAGGTCGTCGCCGTCCACGTCGCGGTGCCCATCGCCGTAGGGCGCGTAGAGTCCATAGCCCGTGCTCCACTCACCGCTGAGCGCGGGCAGCGAGAGGTCGGTTGGCTCCGCCGCGAAGCCGCTCTCACCCCCTTCGTAGACATGCCACACCGTATACGAGACCTCGGCGTCGTCATCGTCGCGTGTGAGCACGAGATCGACCCGCCCATCGCCGCTGATGTCAAACGTGCTCCACGCGAAGCGGCTCGTGTCATCCGACTGAGTGGCGCGTGTGTTTTCGCCCGAGGTCTCGTCGAAGCCTGAAGACTCCTCCCAGACACCGGAGAGGGCAGGGACGGCGTACTCCACGGGTGTCGCCGCGAAGCCGGTCGCCCCGCCTTCATAGACGATCCAGTGTTGTGTGCCCACCGCTGGGTCGGCCTCGTCGGTGGTGATCACGAGGTCTCTTCGGTCGTCTCCGATGAGGTTGAAGGTAGACCAAGCGAACCTTCGCGGCTCATCATCGGCGTCGCGGATGCTGAGGCCGGAGAGCCTGCTGAAGCCGTTGACCCCCGCCTCCGCCGCTGCGGCCGACGGCAGCGTGTAGGGCGTCGGCGTGAGGTCGAGCGCGATGGACTCGCAGCGACGAGCGGACTCTTCAGGCTCACCCCCTCGGTCGCAGGCTGAAGTGACGAAGAGCGAAACGAGGAGCACAACGGAGGCGGCGCGCATGAAACCCTCAAGCAGAAGAACCCGAGCTGGGCGCAGCAGGCCTCAGCTCGGGTTCATTGCTTATCCGCGTCTTCTAGGGCCAGTCAAGCTCTGCGCGGCGGGTGCTTACTTCACGACGGCCATATTACAAGACACCTCGACCTTCTCCTTCGCCCCACCCGCGCAGCTCTGGTTCCGCACCATCACCATCACCTGCTGCCCAGGCGCGGGGAAGGTCACGCCGGTAGACCAGCGCACCTCCTTCTTGCCGTTGGCGTCTACGACCTCGGCGGGGATGTCCTTCTTGAAGGGCTTGCCGTTGAGCCAGAGGTCGTAGGAGTAGGTGCAGCCGTCCTTCGCGTCCCGGCCGTCTTGGCCGAGGTAGTGGTAGAAGGCCTCCTCGGTGGCGCCGAAGGAGCAGCCTTGGTTGGGGTAGCAGGCGGCGATGTCTTCAGGCTTCGCGGGGTGGTCCTTCGACTTGCGCACGTAGAGGTCGCCGGAGTCGGCGCAGTGCTCCCACAGGAGCTCCTCTTTGGTCTGCACGAAGGGGTTCGTGCCCACGGGGTTGGAGTCCTCGACACGTTTGCCGTCGTAGATGGTCATGTACATGTCGGTGATGCGCAGCTTGCAGGTCTTCGTGTCGACCTTCGCCCACAACAAGCCCTGGAGCTTGTTCGCGAGGTTGTTGTTGTTGAACACAAACTGCTTCCACTCGGGCTTGTCCTTGAACTTCGCCACGTCGGCGAGCGCCGTCTCGACGGCCTTGGCGAGCTCCTCGTCCGTGGCCTCGGGGGCGAACTCCTTGAGCTTCTCCACCGTGCAGGTCGAGCCGTCCACGACGGAGAGCGCCTTGCAGAAGTCGATGAGCTTCGCGGGCTCTTTACAGACCAGCTCGTCGTTCTTCACGTCGCAGTTGTAGGTGTACATGTCGGCGAAGGAGCCGACGTTGTACTTCACCTGGAACTTGTCGCCCTCCTTCGTGATGCGGAGGCGCGTGGCGGGGTTCGGGGTCACCGTCTTGTCGGGGTTGATCTGCTCGATCACCCAGTCCGTCCCGGCGAGGGTGTCCAGCGTGAGCGCGCAGTCAACCTTGTCGCCGCTGAGGTTGATCTTCGACTTCTTCTCTTCGCAGCCGGTGAGGGAGAGGGCGGTCAGCGCGAGCGCGGTCAAGAGAGAGAGGCGCATGGTGGGCTCCGGGTCGACTTCTTTGGGGAGGATCGGGATGCTATCGCGCGGAGGGTGCGTAGGGCAAGCGGCGGGGGTAAAGGAGGCGGCACCTCGGAGGATCTCCTGATGCGCCTCGACGGCCGCCACCACGACCAGCTCCGCCCCTTTCGCCTCATCCCGGACGTGAACAAGCACGCCGAAGGGAGCTGCGTGGTGGAGATGGGCGACACCCGCGTTCATTGCACGGCCACGGTCACCGACGAGCTGCCCCGCTGGCGCAAAGAGCTGGGCGAAGGCTGGGTGACCGCCGAATACCGCATGTTGCCGCGCTCCACCCACACCCGCGTGCGGCGCGAGGGCGATCACCCCTCGGGGCGCACGGCGGAGATTCAGCGCCTCATCGGCCGGTCGATCCGCGCGGCGGTGGACTACAAGGCGCTCGGGGCCTACCAGATCACCGTGGACTGCGACGTGATGCAGGCCGACGGCGGCACCCGCACCGCGGCGATCAACGGCGGCTTCGTCGCCTTGGCCTTGGCCATCGGCAAGATGATCGAGCGCGGCCAGCTCCAAGAATCCCCGCTCAAGCACCTGATCTGCGCGGTGTCCGTGGGCCTCGTCGGCGTCGGCCAGGCCGAGCCCGCGCCGATGTTGGACCTCTGCTACAAGGAGGACGCCGGCGCCGAGACGGACTTAAACCTCGTGATGACCGGCGGCGGCCTGCTCGTCGAGGTCCAGGGCTGCGCTGAAGGGGAGCCGTTCCCCCGGGACGTGCTCAACGAGCTTCTGAGCCTGGGGGCCTTGGGCAACGCCGAGATCGCCCGGGCCCAGCGCGCGCTCCTCGCCGACCGCCTGCCGTGGTGGTCGTTGTGAGGCGGCGGCTGTGGCTGGCGTCGCTGAACGCCCACAAGGCTGAAGAGCTCGGGCGGATGCTGGAGGGGCACAACGTCGAGGTGATCTCCTTGGCCACCCGCCCAGACCTCGGCGATCCCCCGGAGACCGGCGCCACCTTCGAGGAGAACGCGCTCCAGAAGGCGCGCTTCGTGTTTGAGGCCGTGGGGGAGCCCGTGCTCGCCGACGACTCCGGCCTAGAGGTGGACGCCTTGGGCGGCGCGCCGGGCGTTCACAGCAAACGCTACACGGCCGAGGCCACGGCGGCGTCCAACAACCGGGCGCTGCTGACGGCGCTTCATGGCGTCAACGACCGCCGCGGGCGCTTCGTCTGCGTGCTGGCCTTGGTGAGCGCGCTCGGCGAAGAGGTCGTGCGGGGAGTGGTCGAGGGGCAGATCGGCCACGCGCCCCGGGGAGACGGCGGCTTCGGGTACGATCCGCTCTTCTTGCCCGACGACGCGCCGGGCCGCACCATGGCCGAGCTGAGCCCGCAAGAGAAGGACAGCATCTCCCACCGTGGGCGCGCCGTGGCGCACCTGCCGAACCTGCTCGCGGATCTGCTGTAAGAAGGGGCGACTCCACCGCTGAGGGCGCACATGACGACGGCCGCCACCCACATCGACCTCTACCAGCTCACCTCCCTCGTGCCGCACTGGGACGTGGGCCTGGCGGGCAAACGGGGGGTGATGTCGTTCTTCTCCCGGCGCCTGCCCAAACGAGAGGCCGACGGCCAGCCCGCCCGAGGCTTCTTGGTGTGGGCCGGGCGGCGCCGGGCCCTGGACTGGCTGCGCGACGCCCGCTTTGACGAGGCCGCCTTGGACGCGCTCCAGGCGCACCCGCTGTTGGGACCGGCGCTGCGGGCCCGGCCAGGGCTGGTGCAGGCCCTTCGGGACTGGCGTTTTGCGGGGCGGGTGTGGTCGCCCGCCGAGGGCACGCCGCTGTTCGCGGGGGTCGCGACGGACTTGAGCGGCGCCCAGCTCGACATCGACGGCGTGCGGCCCAACGCCCAGTGTCCCTACCTGGTCGTCGAGTGTGACCTGCTCACGGCGAAGCTCGTCGAGACGCCGCTGTTGTCGATCATCAACCACATGAGCATGGTCGCCACCAAGGCCGCCGCCGTGGTGCGCGCCGCCGAGGGGCGCCCGGTCTTGGAGTTTGGCCAGCGCCGCACCCACCCCGAGGCCGCCGTCGACGCCGCCTACGCCGCCTGGGTCGGCGGGGTGGCCGCCACGTCCAACGTCGCCGCGTATGTCCGGTACGGCGTGCCGGTCGCCGGGACGATGGACCACTTCGCCGTGCAGGCCTGGGAGCGCGACGGCGTGCCCCGACACGTCACCGAGCGGGCGTTCTTTGAGCACTTCTTCGGCGTCTACGGCCCGGCGGCGACGCTGTTGGTCGACACCTACGACACCTTCGGCGAAGAGACGGGCCTCCGCGCCGCCGTCGCCGCCACCGGCGGGCGTCTGGGCGGGGTGCGCATCGACTCCGGCGTCACCGTTCAGAACATCCGGCGGGCCCGGGCGCTCCTCGACGCCTTGGGCGCGCCCCAGGCGAAGATCACCGTCTCCGGCGGGCTCGACGAGGAGGTGATCAAGACGCTCAACACCAGCCCCGTGGACGCCTACGGGGTCGGCGAGCGCATCGTCACCTCCAGCGACGCCCCGGTCGGCGTCGGCGCCGTGGCGAAGCTGGCCGAGGTCGACGGGCGGCCCACGATGAAGCTCAGCCGAGGCAGCGGCAAGGCGACCTTGCCCGGTCGGGTGCAGGTGTTTCGTTCGCCCGGCGGCGTGGACGTGGTGGGCCTCCACGACGAAGACCTCGACGGTGAGCCCCTGCTGCAGCTCGCCTGGGACGCGCAGGGCCCCGTTCACGACGCCAACCCGCCGAGCCCCCCCGAGCGCCTGCGCGCCGCCTTGGCCGCCATGCCCCCCGAGGCCCTTGTGCCCCGTGAGGCCAAGGTCGCCGTCAGTCAACGGCTTCAAGACCTCATCACCTCCTTGGTTCGGAGCGCCTGATGTCTCTCCACGACCTGCTCCCGGTGACGCTTCACCCGGTCGCGCTGCGGCCGGAGGTGGGCGTCGGGCTCATCATCGTCGACGCCGGGGTGGCCTTCACCCGCCAAGGCGCGCTCTCTGACCCCACCCACATGATCCCCATGGTGCAGCGCATCGACGCGCTCACCCGGCGGCTCCAGGCGGCCTTGGGCGACCGGCTCCAGGTCTTGTGTTTTCTCGACACCCACCACGCCGACATCCCCGAGCCGCCGTACCCCACCCACGGCGTCATCGGCACCGGCGAAGAGTTGATGGACCCGCTGCTCACCTGGCTTGAGGCCGCGCCCGGGGTGCTCGTGGTCAAGAAGGACTGCATCAACGGTTTTGTGGGGGCGATTCACCGGACGACCGGCGAGAACGCCCTGTGTGAGTGGGTGAAGCGCCACGGGCTCAAGGAGCTGCTCGTGGTGGGCGACTGCACGGACATCTGCGTCTCGGACCTCGTCGTCTCGATGCTCAGCGCGCGGAACCACGGCCTGTTCACCGACGCCAGCCCCGAGGTGGAGCGGTCACGCTACGTCGCCGACATCGTCAACACCCGGGTGCTCGTGCTCAGCGAGGGCTGCGAGACCTTCGACGCGCCGTTCCACAACCGCGTCGCCGCGCACCACGTCGGGCTGTGGATCATGGCCTCCCGCGGGGCGGTCCTGGTGAGTGAGCTTCAGGTTCAGGAGGATGTATGAGCGTGACCCCGAGCACCCGCTGGCGTGAGGAGATCCCCGTGGGGGAGGCCGAGGCCCATGAGGCCCTCGCCGCGCGGCTGGTCGCCCTGCAGCGCCAGCGGGCCGAGACCCGGACGATGGGCCGGGCGCTGCACTACCGCAGCTTCGGCGACCCCGTCGGCGTCTTTGAGGTGCTGCCGGGCCTGCCGAGCTGGGCCCAGGTGGGCATCTTCGCCGCGCCTGGGCGCTTCGACGCCTTGGCGCGCTTCTCCAGCGGCAACGGCGAGCCCCAGCCCGACACCAAGCCCGACGCCCGGGGCCTCGCCGTGAAGCTGCTCGGCGTGCCCGGCCAGAAGCTCATCAAGGGCCTTGAGGACGCGACCACCTTCGACCTCGTGTGTGTGCTCAACCGCACCATGCCCGCGCGCACGGCGGCGGAGTTTGTCGGCCTCGTCGAGACCGTCGCCGTGAGCCCGCTCCAGGCCCCGCGCCACTTCTTCGGCGCGATCAAGCTCGGCGAGGTCATCCCGACCCTGCGCCGGGCCAAAGAGGGCCTGAGCAAGCCCGTGCCGAGCCTCTGCGCCGTGGAGTGGCACACCGCGACGCCGATCCGCTGGGGCGCGTATGCCGTGAAGTACGGCTTCTTCCCGATCTCGTCCGTCGCCCCAGCCAAGCCGCCGGAGGAGGACGCCGCCGACCGCCTGGCCCAAGACCTGCGCGGGCGCCTCGCCGCCGGGCCCGTGGTGTTTGAGCTGCGTATCCAGCCCTACATCGACGAGGCGCGCACCCCGATCGAGGATCCCCGCGTCTTGTGGGAGGACGCCGTGAGCCCCTGGTTCGCCGTGGCCCGGCTCACCTTCAGCGCGCAGTCCTTGGACGACGAGGCCGGGCGCCGCCGCCGCGACGCCATCGAGCGCATGTCGTTCGATCCTTGGCACGCGCCGGTCGAGTTCCGGCCCTTGGGTGAGATCAACCGCGCCCGGGCCGTCGCCTACCGGGAGAGCGTGATCGCCCGGGGCGCCTCAGCGGAGCCCACGGGCCTGCCCTGAACCTTCGTGGCCTCAGGCCGCCACGGCGTGAACGGCGACCTGCTCCAGCTCGCTCGGGTGCTTGATCACGAGGCCCTCACGGAGGGTCTCGACCACACCTTCACGCTGCCAGCGGGTCATCACGCGGATGATCGTCTCGACACGGCAGCCGACGAGGTCGGCGAGGTCGCCGCGGGTGAGGCGCAGGGGCAAGAAGATGCCCCGGGCGTCGCGCAGCCCGACCTCGTGGCCCACGCGCAGGAGCACCCGGGCGAGGCGCTCCTCGACGCTGCCTTGGCCGAGCTCCTCCAGGCGCTCGGTGATCGCCGCGAGGCGCTGGCAAGAGAGCCCGAGCAGGCGCTCATAGAGCTTGGGGCTCCGTTTGAGCAGGCGGCCCAGGTCCTCGCTGGAGACGCGCAGGGCCTTGCCGGGGGTCATCGCGGTCACCGTCGCCACGCGCTCCGTGCCCGAGAGCGCGGCCTCTTCGCCGAGGATCTGCCCCCGGTGGGCGAGGATGAGGATGGGCTCACGCTCGCCAGGCCAACGCCGGGAGAGCTTCACCGTGCCGGAGCAGATCACCGTCACCCAGTCGGCCTGGGCGCCTTGGCTCCACAGCACATCGCCACGGCGAAATCGGAAGGCCTCGCCTGCGGCCATCAGGGGAGCGTTGATCATGGCCTCTGCGCAAGGCATCCCGCAGGGGCATCCGTTCGTCAGGCGGTTCATGGCGTCTCCAAGCGTTCTGGGTGGGGGGTGGGTCGCCAAGATAGAAAGCAAAGGCCGTGCCAACATGACAAGGATCAGGAATATTGGCTCCTGATCGGGATCATGGCGCCCTCCCACACCTGGGCCCCCTGGCGTACCCCTCGCGGTTGTGTGATATGCCCCAATCATGATGAGGGTTTGCGCACATGGTGGGCTCCAGCACCATCCTGGTCTGTGATGACGAAGAGCTGATTCGGTGGTCGCTCGCTGAGCATCTCCGCAAGGACGGCCACCGCGTGAGCGAGGCTGAGGACGGGCTTCAGTGCCTTGAGAGCATCACCCGCGAGGCCCCGGATCTGGTCATCACCGACCTGAAGATGCCCGGCCTCGACGGCATGGAGGTGCTCCAGCGCCTGCGTGAGCAGGGCAACGACGTGCCGGTCATCGTCATCACCGCCCATGGCGACGTGGGCTCGGCGATCGAGGCCACCCGCTTGGGCGCCAAGGCGTACCTCTCCAAGCCCTTTGATCTGCGAGAGGTGGGCCTCGCGGTGACGAAGGTGCTCCAGACGCACCGCTTAGAGAGCGAGGTGCGTTACCTGCGCAGCCAGCAGACGGTGAGCTACGGGCGGCTCATCGGCGACTCTCCGGCGATGCAGCGGCTCTTTCACACCCTGCGGCGCCTGGAGCGCATCGACACCCCGACGGTGCTGATC
>JBEAVX010000341.1:0-6534 GCA_041160755.1 Pseudomonadota bacterium | reverse complement strand
TCCCGTGCGGTGTGGTCCACGGCCAGGATCAGCTCATCGAAGAGGGCCTCGGGCTTCGCGCCCGCCTGGCGGGTGGCTCGGGCGATGTCGCCCAAGGTGCCCCGCAGGGCCCGGCGACGCGCGGGGTTCATCCGTTCGCCTTTGCGGATCAGCACATGATCGAGGATCGCCATCAGCCGGTTGGGTCGAGAGAGCAGCGCGCCGATCGACCGGCGACGTGCGCGGTCCACACCCTCCATCCAGTCCGCCATCACGACCGTACGGCGGGCCAAGGCGTCGGCGGCGCAGAACATGCGGGCCTGAAACGCCGGGTGCTGGCGAACCTCCTCGTCGCTGTCTCTCCAGGCGGCGAACAACGACAAGGTCCCGAAGGTCTCGCCCAGGAGCGTCGGCGGGAGCCCGGCCTCGTGAAGCGCCTCAGAGACGCCCTCGGTGGGCACCTGGGCCTGCATCCGCTGGAGGTCTTGGTCAAGCTTGGCCAGCCAAGGCTCAACCTCCTGAGGCGCGGTCGGCGGCGGGCCAAAGGCCTCGGCCTCGTCGGTCACGAGCCCGCTGGCAAAGAGCGCGGACATGCCGCCCAAAAAGTCGCGTCTGTCCAAGGGAACCTCGGTCCTTCAGGTGGGGTGGTGGGGGACTCTGCGGAGTTCAATTTAGCCCCGACCCCGCGCCGCGAGCCCCACCAGCGCCCGAACGCTGATCCAGATCGTCCCCGCGTCACATCGCCTCCACCCCTCCTGCCGCCACGCCGCGTGGCAGGCCACACACGCCGCGAGGGTGTCGACGGTGGCCTGGAGCGTGGCGGCGTGGTCCCCGGCGCGCGTCCTGGCTCCACCACGCCCCGAAGGCCTCACCCCTGCGGCGCAACCTGCTCGCCGCGCGCCCACACCCGCTTGCCCTCAAACGCGATGGCGACGGCGTACACGACGCTCGCCCCGGCCGCCCACAGCTCGGCGGCGTAGCGGCGCTCGGTGATCTGGCGCTGGGCGTCGTGGAGGGCCTGCTCCGGCGTCTCGCCCTCCTCCACCCACACCCGCTTAAACTCCAGCACCACGCCCGGTCGGCCCGGCTGGCTGGGGATGATCAGCGCGTCCGCGCGCCCAAGGCCAGACTCGCGGTTGGAGCGCACCCGCCAGCCCGGCTCTAAGCTCACCAAGAGCCCGAGCACGAAGGCCTGATACACCCGCTCCGGCGCGCTGTCGGGGCCGAGGCCCGTGTCGTGATAAGACAGCGCGTTCTGCACCATCACCGCCAAGAGCCGCGCGAGGTCTTGGGTCTGACCGCTCAGCAAGGCGTGGTGCAGGCGCTTGACCGAGGCCTCCCCGCCGCCCGAGCGCTGGAGCCAGCTCAAGAAGCTGCGCCGCCAGACGTTGTTCACCTCGACGTTGGGGATCGCCAAGGAGACCACGGCCTCCCCCTGCTCATACCGCACATCGTCGGCGCGTAAGTAGCCCGCCGTGAGCAAGAGGCTCCACACCCCGCCGGGCTCGTGGTCCAGATCTCGCAGGGCCACCTGGGGGGTCGATCCGCTTCTCGACGCTTTCGCCGCCCAACAGCAGCTCAAAGTCGCCCTCCAGGCCGTCGCTGCGCAAGAGCACCCGCCGCAAGAGCGCGTCGGAGCTCGTGGCCACCCAATAGTCTTTGAGCACGCCCTGCTGGGCGAAGGACAGCACCGACCAAGGGTTGTAGAGGTTCTGGCCGCCGAAGATGTAGCCGTTGAACCACCGGCGAACCTCGGGGAGCGCGTCGAGGCGGCCCGCCGCCGCCAGCACGGCGCGGACCTCGTCTTCGGTGAAGCCAAACGCCGTGGCGTACTCAGGATCGAGGAGCGTGCAGGTCCGCACGTTGTTGAGATCCGAGAACAGCGTCTCCTTCGCGACCCGCCTCACCCCGGTGAGCACACCCCGGTAGAGGCAGGGGTTGCTCTTGAGCGCCGCGCCGAGCATCCCCTGCATGAAGCGGATGACCTCGTCGTAGCCTTGGCCCATGAACGCGGCCTCGATCGGCGCGTCGTACTCGTCGATGAGGATGACCGTCGGCTCGCCGTGGTGGTCACGCAGGCCCATGGAGAGGTCACGCAGCGACATCCGCAGCGTCTCCTCATCGGCCTCCCCCGCGAGCAGACGCGCGAGGCGGGCGCGCTGGGAGGGCTCCACGGCGGGGCTCTCCAAGAGCGCGCGGTGCTCGGCGACCAGCAGGCGGATGACCGAGCGCATCGCCGCCACAAAGTCCGCGTAGCTCCCCGCCTTGGTGTCCTTGAGCGACACGAAGATCACCGGGTAACGGCCCTGGTGCGTGAGGATCTCTGGCCCGGCGCGCTGAACCTCAAGCCCCTCAAACAGCGCCGCCGCGTCGCCCTCCCCTCGACTGAGGAAGGCGCGCATCATGCTGAGGTTGAGCGTCTTGCCGAAGCGCCTGGGCCGAGGGAGCAGGATCACCTGATCCGGCGCCCGCAGCCACTCCACGATCATCCCGGTCTTGTCGACGTAGTGGTGGCCGCGCTCGCGGAGCATACGGAAGTCATCAGGGCCCGGCGCGGGGGCGAACTGTCGAGGCGGGAGCGGCATTGGAGCATCCTAACCCGCCCGCGCCACGTCACGCGCCCCGCTCAATCCCCTCGCCACCCTCTCTCAGCACCCCATCCTTCGCCCACGCCGTCAGCAACCGCAGCGCCTCGCCGGGCACGCCGTTGCTCTCCCGCCAGAGCTGGTCGCACAGCGGCTCCGCGAGCCCCAGGCCCTCGCCAAACGACTGCCGCAGCTCGTCGATCGCCAAGGGGCCCAAGGTCACGCCCTCCACGCCCTCACGCTCCAGCAGCTCGGCGAGGGGGCCCACGCGGAGGTCCTCGGGGGCGCAGCGCACGAGCACCAGGGCGGTGAGCGCCTCGTCGGGGTCCAGCACGGCGTCGAGGAGCTCGGGCAGGCCGTCGGCGTGGGGGTCGCCGGTGATCTGGAGCAGGGGCACCCGGCGGCGGGCGGCCTGGCGGAGCTGGTCGAGGGTGACGTCGGGCCAGGGGCGGCGGCCGCTCGTCGGCGTTGGCAGGTGCAGGCTGAGGTTGTGGGTGACGCCGAGCTCGTGGGCCCGCTGGCTGATGAAGCTCGCCACACGCTCTCGACCCGAGCCCGGCGGCCCGGCGAGGAGCACCACCCGGCCTTGCTCTCGGGAGGCCACACGCCAGAGGTTCGTCCACACGCGGTCGAGCACGCGGTCGCGGCCCACGAGCGGCGCCTCGCGCAGCTCCAACACGCCCAAGCCCACGGCGGCGGGGCGTGGGGTCGGCGCGACGCGGCGCTGGGGGCGCCAGGTGTCGGGCACCGCCGGGAGCCCGGGGCGAGACTCCACCGGCGAGCGCGGCGGCGTCGGGCCTGAAGGCACCACGGCCCGGCGCTCTCGGGGCAGGGTCGGCTCTTGGGAGAGCATCGACGGCCGGTATCGACGGGCCTGGGGCGAGAGCGCGTCGCCCAGGCTGTTGAGGTCGGCCAAGGCGTCGGCGGCGCGCTGGTAACGATCTTCAGGGTGCTTCTGCAGAAGGCGGCGCACCCAAGACTCGAAGTCCAGCGGCACGGGCTCCATCGGCTTGAGCCGGGGCAAGGGCGCGTAGAGCTGGCGGGTGACGACCTCCTCGACGGGGCCGTTGCCAAAGGGCGGCGCGCCCATCGAGCGCGTCCAGGCGATGCAGCCCAAGGCGTAGAGGTCCGTCCAGGGGCCCAGGCGCAGCTCACCCTCGCGGAGCTGCTCCGGCGCCATGTACGCCGGGGTGCCCCACTGGAAGTGCTCGTCGTCGGGGTCGGGGCGGTGGCCGGGCTCGATGCCCTCGGGCTCGACCAGGGGCCAGAGCTCCGGGCGGTGCAGGCTGTGGCGCTGCCAGGGGCCGATGGAGAGGCCGAAGTCGGAGAGCTTGGGGCGGCGGTCGCGGCCGACGATGAGCACGTTCGAGGGCTTGAGGTCGCGGTGCAGCACGCCCCGGGCGTGGGTGTGGGCCAGGGCCTCCAAGAGCGAGCGCAAGAGGCGACGCTCGACCTCCCAGTGCCGGGCCTGGGTGCGATCGACCAAGGTGCCCTGGTCGGCGTACTCCATCGCCATCCACGGGCTCCCCGGCGTGATGCCTTCAGGGAGGTTCGGCGCGTCGGGCACCTCCCCGGCGTCAAAGAGCGTCACGACGTTCGGATGATCCAAGGCGCAGATCGCCCGGACCTCGTTCAAGAACGCGGCGCGCTGGGTGGGCTCCCGGGCGCCCTCAGCGCTGAGCACCTTCACCGCCACGGTGAGGGGCGCCTCCCCCGGGCGCTTGGCCGGGGCCGATCCGCGCCACACGACGCCCATGCCGCCTGTGGCGATGGGCTCTTCGAGGGTGAACGCGCCGAGGTGAGTAGACGGTGGACGCACAGGTCGGGAGTATATGGGCCAACGTAGACCTTGTCCTGAAAATCCGCGCGGCGGCCCAAGGTCGGCGAGGGCTAGATATAAGGGGCGGCCCTGCGGTGGAGCCCATGATGCACTCCAAGAGCCCCGTTGATCCCACGATGCTCGGGCGTGAGGCGCTCGGCGCCTGGCGCGACGACCAGCCCCAGAGCTTCTTTGAGGCCGTGCCGCTGCTGACGCGCCTCATGGTTCGGGACTGGAGCGAGGCGGAGCGCGCGCGGCGCCTCCCGGCGTTGACCGCCTTTGGGCGGGCGGCGGCGGGGCCCCTCGACGCCGTGGTCACCGAGAACAACCAGCATCGAAACCTCCCCGTGCTCGACCCCTACGACGGCGTCGGGCGCCGCCAAAAAGCCATCGTTCACCACCCGACCTACCACGAGGCCGGGCGCATCATCTACGGCTCCGGCGTCATGGCGGCCTACGGCGAGTCACCCACGCCCCACCAACACATCCTGTCGTTGTTCTTCTTGTCCAGCCATGTGGGGGAGGGCGGTCACAACTGCCCCTTGGCGTGTACGGCGGGGGCGATTCGGGCGATTCAGCGCGTCGGCAGCCCGGCGCAGCGCGAATGGGCCCTTCCCCGCCTGCTCGACCCCCGCTGGGACAGCAACTTCACCGCCGCGCAGTTCCTCACGGAGGTGCAAGGCGGCTCCGACGTGGGCAACAACGGTGTGGTCGCCCGGCCCGCTGAAGGCGGCGGGGTCACCCTGCACGGCGAGAAGTGGTTCTGCAGCAACGCCGACGCCGACGTGATCCTGCTCACCGCCCGGCCCGAAGGTGGCGCGCCGGGCACCCGGGGCCTCGGCCTCTACCTCATGCCCGAGCGCCTGCCCGACGGCACCTTCAACACCTACCGCCTGCGCCGCCTCAAGGACAAGCTCGGCACCCGCAGCATGGCCTCGGCGGAGATCGACCTCAACGGCGCCTGGGCCGAGCCCTTGGGCCCCGTGGAGCACGGCTTCCGCACGACGATGGAGGAGGTGATCAACACGAGCCGCCTGTACAACGCCTTCTCCGTCGCTGGGCTCGCCAGCCGGGCCTTGCTCATCGCCTCGGGCTACGCGCACCACCGCCGGGCCTTTGGCCAGCGCATCGTCGACTACCCCCTGGTCGCCGAGACCTTGGCCTGGATGCGCGCCGACGTCGAGGGCGCCTTGGCCGCGAGCTGGCTCCTCGCCGGGGTTCAGCAGCGCCTGGATCTGGGCGAGAGCGACGAGGCCGAGCGGGCGTTCTTCCGCGTCGCCTTGAACCTCAACAAGCTGCGCACGGCGATTCAGGCCCACGACGTCATCCTGCGGGGGATCGAGGTCTTGGGCGGCAACGGCGCCATCGAGAGCTTCTCGGCCTTGCCCCGCCTGTTGCGCGACAACGTCGTCTGCGAGAACTGGGAGGGCACCCACAACGTGCTCCGCGCCCAGGTGCTCCGCGACGCCCGGCGGCTGGGGGTTCACCAGGGCTTCTTTGAGACCCTGCGCAACCGGCTGGATCCCGCCCTCGTGGACCCGGTCGCCCGCGCCTTTGACGCCACCCTGGCCCAGCCTGAAGGCCTCGACACCCTGAGGATGCGCGGCGTCGCCGACCGCATGGCGACCTTGGTCCAGCTCGCCGGGCTCCAAGGGCTCGCCCACGAGGGCACCCAGGCCCGGGCGGAGCTGCTCGCGCGGCGGCACCTCGGCGGCGGCGGCGACGGCGCGCTGGCAGAAACTGCCAACTATCCCGAGCTTCTGCGCCGGGCGGAGGCGCCATGAGCGAGGTGGAGCGCCTACAAGCGCGGATCGACGATCTTGAGGTTCGCCACGCCTTTCAAGAGGACCTCATCCGGCAGCTCGACGAGGTCACCCAGGCCCTTCACGACCGCTTAGACACCCTGGCGCGTGAGGTAGAGACGCTGCGGGCCCAGGTCGCCCAGCCCACGGGGCAGTCCAACCGTTTGGAGGACGAGCTGCCTCCGCACTACTGAGGTCGGTGAGCGGCGCAAGTTTCCGGTGACGGCGCTTGAAGCCTTGGGATCTTCCTGGTATATCCCGAAGCTTGACCCGCCATTGCTACGGAAGCCTCGACGTGAACCTGCGCCACCCCCCGGACACGGCCCTCTCGCCAAACCCGCCCACGGAC
>JBEAVX010000335.1:0-3367 GCA_041160755.1 Pseudomonadota bacterium | reverse complement strand
ACGACGGCCACCTGGGCGCCACGGCGCGCCGTCCAATGGGGGAGACTCAGCACAAACCCGTCCGGGGTTGTCTGTGTGAGCGCGTCTACCTCGACGCTCGGCGCGTCGGCCTCGCTCACAGCCCCCCCCGGAGGACGTCGAGGGTGCTCGTCGTGTCTGTGTTTGGACCCATCGCGGGGTCCACGAGCTCTTGCGCAAACCAAGCCTCGGCGTCCGGCGGCGGCGCGGCGAGGCGGCGCTGATCTTTGGGCCACACCCCGGCGAGGCGAGGGCCCTCGGCCGTGAACGCCAGCTCGTAGACCGCCTCGTACCTGGAGATGCGCGCGTGGCTGTGCCCCTCGTGGGTGACGAGCCCGCCGACGAGCCAGCGCAGGCGCACCGTGGCGCCGTCCGCGTCGAGGGCCATCAGGGTCGCCTCCTCCACACGGTGCCCACGCAAGCTCAGCCCACCCTTCGCCGCGTGGAGCCGGGCCAAGGCGACCCGCTGGCGGATGTATTGTTCGGTGAGCGCCCGCCCTGTCCACACCCCGCTGAGCACGTCGTAGAGCGCCTCAGGCTCACCCTCCGTCGCCCAGGCGTCATAGCCCGCGCGGTGCAGGCGGCTGAGCTCGGAGAGGAGCGTGGCCTCGTCCATCGGCGCGGGCTGAAGGCCAGCGCAGGCGGCGATGAGCCACAGTCCAACCGGCCACAGTCCGACCAGCGCCAAGGCTCAGCCCGCAGACGCGGCGAAGCGCGCCCGGTGGGACTCAAACGGGGCGACCGTCGTCACGCCGTCCATCACCAGCTCGGCGAGGATTCTCCCGGTGAGCGGTCCAAACTTGAAGCCATGCCCGGAGAAGCCCGCGCCGACGACGACGCCCGGCAGCCCCGGCGCGAAATCCAACACAAACACCTCATCGTGTGTGTTCGTGTAGTGACAGGCCTCGCTGCCGACGACGCCGGTGAGCGTCCAGGCGAAGCGACGCCGGGCCCAGTCCATCACCGCCCACACCTCGGGCTCGGCGTCGTAGCGGTCGTCTGGGTCGTCCGCCGGGCCCAGCGTGCGGTGCAAGGCGACCTTCGCGCCGGGGCGTCCCATGCTCGGCAGGCCGTAATAGTTGTCTTCGCCGTGGCCCTGGTAGATCCACGGCGGCAGACCGTCTGTGTCGCCGTCAAACCGCAGGTAACCCACCGACTGCCGGGTGACGCGCAGTCGGCTTTGAAGCGTGGGGAGGAGCTTGGCCGTCCAGGGGCCGGCGGTGATCACGACCCGCCCGGCCTCAAACACGCCGCTGGAGGTGGTGACGCGGGTGTGGCCGGGTCGTGGGTCTAAGTCGAGCACCCGCACACCCTCGGCGATGACCCCGCCCAGGGCCTTCACCCGCCCGGCGAGGGCCCGGAGCGTCTGCGCGGCGTGAACGACGGCGGCGCTCTCGTCGCGCAGGATGAGATCGTCCGCCTCAAACCGGAACGCCGGGAACACGCCCCGGGCCTCCGCCACGCCAAGCCGCGTCACCGGGGCGCCCACCCGCGTCACGGCGTCGAGCCAGCGCGCGATCGGCCCCGACTCCGGGCCCCAGAAACACCCCGCACGATGCGTGCGCAGGGGCATCCCGGCCTCGGCCTCTAACGCGGGCCACTCTGACCCATGGGCCAAGAGCATCAGCTCGACCCACATCGGGTCGCCGTAGCTGGAGCGGGTGATGCGGGTGTGGCCGTGGGAGCTGCCCCGGCTGTGGAACAGCGGGTTCTGCTCGACGACGACGACCCGCTCGACGCCCCGGCGAAGGAGCTGCCAGGCCGTCGCGAGGCCGTTGATCCCGGCGCCGAGGACGAGGGCGTCGCAGGGGTGGGTCATGAGTTCACTGTGTCTTTTGAAGCGGGGGTGAGCGTGACGTCCCGATACAGATCGGCGACGGAGAGGGTGGCGCTGAGCACCTTCAGCGCGTCATTGGGCCCGAAGGTGGTGACGACCCAGCCGCCCTCCGTGCGCTCGTAACGCTCGACGTGCGCAACGTCTGAGCGTAAGAACACGATGAGCTGAACGCTGGGCATCTCCCGATACACGGCGAACTTCTCGGTGCGGTCAAACCGCTCGGTAGAGGGCGACAGCACCTCAAACACGGCGGTGGGGTTCGTGAGCGCGAGCTCATCTTCAGGGTGAAAGACCGGCGGCTCACAGCGCACGACCACATCGGCGTAGAAGAATCGTTCGCCGCCCAGGGGCCGCAGCCGCATGTCGGAGCCCAAGGGGCGGCAGGTCGTGCCCCGAAGCCCCGCGTACAGCTCCCCAAGAAGGTTCGCCGCCAGCTCATGGTGGGCATAAGTCGCCCAAGCCACAACGTAAAACACCCCATCCCAGAAGATGTGGCGCTCGTCAGAGGCGTCCTCGATGGCCTTCGCCTCGGCGTAGGTCAAGATCTCGACCTTCTGGGCTGGCTCAGCCATCGGCGGCGCTCCCTGGGGTTCTCCCCTGCTCTAACACGCGGCGGCCGCCGTCACCGCCGGGTCGCCACCACGCCGAGCATCAGCGGCATCGCGGGCACCCCTTTGGGCATCCCAAAACGCCCGCCGGGAAGCGCCTCCATGCCCTCAAACAGCTTGCAGCCGTTCGCGTAGGGCAGCTCCCAGAGCCGCTGGATGAACAGATCAGCCCCGGCGAGGGCGCGGACGATGTCGCCGACGGTCTGCTGAAACGCGAAGGCGGGCTCGGGGTTCTCAAAGTTCACGAGGCCCGGGGCGTGGCCGCTGGGCGAGAGCGCGCCGTCGCTGCGGGCGACGTAGTCGTTCACGCCGCCGCGCTCGGGGATCGGCCCCTCGATGAAGTAGGGCTCCACCACCTTGCCTTCTGCGTTAAAGCTCCAGCAGAGCGGGTGAAACTCCAGCAGCACCAGGGTTCCGCCTTCTGCGAGCACCCCGGCCACGCCGCGCGCCCAGCGGGGCAGGTCGGCGAGCCAGGGGATGGCGCCATAAGACGAGAACACGCGGTCGAAGCGCCGCCCCTCGGCCGCCGCCGCGTCGAGCCAATCCAGCACGTCGGCGCGCTCAAAGCGCCCAGGCAGCCCAGAGTCTTGGGCGAGCTGCTGGGCCGTCTGAATCGCCGCGTCGGAGATGTCGACGCCGAGCACGTCCGCGCCGAGGTTCGCGAGGCTCAAGGTGTCTTGGCCGCAGTTGCACTGTAGGTGGAGCAGGCGTTTGCCCGCCACCTCACCGAGCAGCTCGACCTCTTCAGGGAAGAGCGTGCTTCCGCCACGGCGTAAGAACCCGGCCTGGTCGAGCTTGTGGCTGTTGTGCGCGGGGGTGACCGCGTTCCAGGAGCGGCGATTTTGTTCGTGGAGCGCGCGGCGCTCGTCGTCGGTAGTAGACATGGGGCGGGTTGTAGCACGGC
>JBEAVX010000329.1:0-6960 GCA_041160755.1 Pseudomonadota bacterium | reverse complement strand
GCCCCAGAGCGCGCTGCCCGCGCCCTTCACGCCGCCCCAGAGGGACTCGCCCATCGCCCCCCAGTCGCCGAAGTTTTTGGCCGCGCCGGTGACGCCGCCCCAGATCGAGCCGCCCGCATCGCCCAAGCCGCCGAGGAGCTCTTTGCCCGCGTCCAAGGCGCCGGAGCCCAAGGACGCGACGGTGCTCCACGCGCCGCTGAGCAGGTCACCGCCGACGTTGAGCAGGCCTTTGCCCGCCGCCGCGGCGGTGTCGACGACGCCGTTCACCGCGGCTTTGCCGGTGTTCCACAGCCCCGTGGCCGCCGCCGTGCCGACGTCAACGACCTTGTTCACCGCCGCTTTGCCAAGGTCCAGGGCGCCGTTGCCGACGTCCTTCGCGCCCTCCCAGACCTTGTTGCCGAGGTTCTTCGCGCCGTCCCAGAGATCGCCCAGGCCCCACCGGTTGACCTCAGCGCCCGCCGCCTCTTGCACATCGACGGGCTCCCCGGCCGCCGCACGTTTGGCGCCGTCGTGGGCCTCGGCCTCGGACGGATCGGCCTTGCCGGTGTCGACCGCCTTGTTGCCGCCGCCGTTCTTCTTGCCCTGCTCGTAATGAATGGCCTCGTGGGCCACGTCCTCGTCCGTGGCGTCGCCGCGCAGGAGGATGACGTCGCCCTTGAGCGCCGAGCGGGCGTTGAGCCCGGTGAGCGCGGCCTCGGCCTCGGGGCCCCGCACGACCTTGAGCCCGGAGAGGTCGTCCCCCAGGGCGCCCTCCAGCTTGGACTGGTTGGGCAGGCCCTCTTTTTTGCCCCCGGCGGCCTGATCAAAGAGCGCGCCGGGATCTGCGCCCGACTCCTCCCGCATCAGCGCGGCGAGGGCCTCGTTGCCCACGACGCCCTGGAGGCGCAAGGCCATGAGCGGATCGAGGCCCGCCCCGAGCTCACCGCCGCTGACCCCACCTTGGGAGGGGGTGTCGAGGCCCTGCTGGGGGGTGATCGCGGCGGACTGCGTGGTGCTGCGGGCCTGGGCCATCGCGGACATGGGGGTGCTCGGTGCGGAGAGGTCTCGGCCATCCTGGCGGAGTGACCATCTTGGGGGTCTGCTCAGGATACACGGACCCCGCCATTTTTAAAAAAAAAAAGCCGCCCCGGCCCCCACAAGTCGCATAAACCATCAAGATGATTTAGGAATTACGCCAACGCTGAACAGCCGCCGCGAGCACCCCGCCGACCAGCTCGTCATAGGTCATGCGGTCCCGGGTCATCAAGACCAGATCGCTCCACCCGGGCTTGATGCCGGGGATGGGGTTGCACTCCATGAACACCGGGACCCCCTCGGCGTCGAGGCGAAGGTCGAACCGGGCGACGTCCCGGCAGCCGAGCAGGCGCCACGCCGCCCGCGCCGTGGCCTCAAACGCCAAGAGCGTGGCCTGGGGCAGCTCGGGGGGGCAGCGGATCGCCAAAAACTCGCCGAAGTTGGGGTCGGTCTTGAGCTCGTGGGTGTACACGAAGGGCCCCGGAACCCGCGGCACCATGTGCGCGATGCCCAGCAGCTCGACGGCGTCGCCGTTGCCCCGAAGCCCCAAGGTCACCTCGGCGCCGGGGATCATCTCCTCGACGAGCACGGGGCAGCCATAGGTCTCGGTGAGCCAAACCACCTTCGCCCAGGCCGAGTCCTCGTCGGTGGCCACTGGGGTGCCGCGGATGCCTTTGCTGCTGCCCTCGTCGTTGGGCTTGACGATGACGGGGTACACGAGCCCCAAGGCCGCGAGCTGATCCCGGGTGCCCACCACCCCACCACGGGCCACGCGGACCTCGCTTGAGACGAGGCGCCGGGCCACGTCTTTGTCGAGACAGACCGCGAGGGTGAGGGGGTCGGAGTGGGTGTACGGCAGGCCGAGCAGCTCACAGACGGCGGCGGGCACGGCCTCACGGCAGCGGCGACCCTCCCCTTCAGCGATGTTGAACGCGGCGTCGAAGCCGCCCTCATCGAGGCGCCAAGGCAGGCGGCGATCGGCGACGACGGGCACGGCGACGTGGCCGAGACGCTCCAAGGCCCCGCAGAGGCCACGGATCGTCTCTTCACCGTCATGCTCCGCGTACTTGTCGATGGGATCGCCGGGCAACAAGGCGCCGGGGGGGTTGTACAGGACGGCGAGCTTCACTCCGGGTCTCCATCGTGGCCAGGACGGGCCTCGGCGAGCTTCGCGCGGCGGACGTAGTGGGGGTGATCCGCCGGGCGGATGCGCTGGGCGAGGCCCGAGGCGAGGTCCGCCACCGAGGCCGAGGGCCGGTCGTTCACCTCGACGTGGGTGCCGCCGTCGGGGTAGCTGAACATCGCCCCCTCAAAGTTGCGCAGCACGACGCGGCCCGGCCCGGCGCTGACGATGTAGTTCGGGGAGATGGGGATCTTGCCGCCGCCGCCGGGGGCGTCCACGACGTAGGTGGGCACGGCGAGGCCCGTGGTGTGCCCCCGCAGGCCCTCCATCAGCTCCATGCCCTTCCACACCGAGGTGCGCAGGTGGGCCGCGCCGATCACTGGGTCCGCCTGATACAGATAATACGGCCGCACCCGAATCTTGAGGAGGCCCTGAAACAGCCGCTTCAAGGTGCCGAGCTCATCGTTGATGCCCCGCAGCAGCACCGTCTGGTTGCCCAAGGGGATGCCGATGCGCGCCAGGCGCTCGCAGGCGGCGGCGGCCTCTTCAGTGAGCTCTCGCGGGTGGTTGAAGTGGGTGTTGATCCAGATCGGGCCGTGGCGGTCGAGGACACGGAGCAGCTCATCGCCGATGCGCATCGGCAGCATCACCGGCTCCCGAGAGCCGATGCGCACAAACTCGACGTGGGGCACGCTCCTGACCTGGGACAAGATGTAGTCGAGCTGGTCGGGCGGCAGGGTGAGCGGGTCGCCGCCGGAGATGAGCACGTCGCGCACCTCCTCGTGGGCGCGCAGGTACGCGATGGCCTGGTCGATCTCCTCCCGAGAGCCCGCGGCGTCGCTGTGCTTCCAGTTGCGTTTGCGGATGCAGAAGCGGCAGTAGCTGGAGCAGAACGAGGTGACGACGAACAGCACCCGGTCGGGGTAACGGTGGGTGAGCCCCGGGGCGACCTGGTCGTCCTTCTCGGAGAGCGGGTCGGCGAGGCCCTCCTCGACGTCCTCGTTGGACGACGGCACGATGAGCCGCCGGATGGGGTCGTGGGGGTCGGTCGGGTCGATGAGCGAGAAGTAGTAGGGCGAGATCGCCCAGCGGAACTGCTTGCTCAAGCCCGCGACGGCGTCTTGTTCCCCTTGGGGCAGGCCGAGCAGCTCGCCCAGGCGCGCCGGGGTGCGGATCAGGTTCTTGAGCTGCCAGCGGACGTCGTTCCAGTCCGAGGTGGGGACGTCGCGCCAGGGGCTCTGGGCGCGCCCCCAACGACTAGACGGAGGTTCATCCTTGGAGACAGGGGCGTTCATCGACGACTCCTCCGCGGCGGCGCGGGGCACCCAATGAAGACGTGGTCCTGGCGCTCGGGTGCGCGGGGGTTCCAGGGCCGACAGTGTGGGCGGCCCCGTCTCCGGGGGTCGCTCGGATGAGCAGATGCGCCCTTATACACCATCCAGAGCTGTTTGGGCGACCTCGTCCGGCTCACATCACGGGCTCATCGTCATAGCTGTGCACCACGAAGAGCACCCCCGGCGCGACGTAGCCCTTGGCGATCATCTCGTCGAGATCTCGGGGGTGGATGTGCTCGCAGCCGTGGGAGTATCGGAGGGTCGCCAAGGCCGCCGCGGGCGAGGTGAGCGCCCGGGTGTCCTCCCAATACTTGGCGTTCTGCTCAAGCTCCGGGATGGGGTGGACCATGTGGGTCTGGAGGCGGCCTGTGGCGAGGTCGCGCAGGTAGACGCGCAGGTGCCCGAAGTCGTTGCCGGTGTAGGTGCGCGGCAGGGTGCCGTCGGGGCTGAGGTAGCCCGCGCGGGTCATCGGCGGCGGATCTCGCCGGATGAACTCGGACTTGGGCCCCGTCGCGAAGCGCCACACGCCGTCGCCCGCGCGGAACTGGACCTCGTCGTCCATCAAACGCAGCTCGGCGCCATAGGGCACATAGGAGCGAGGCCACGAGCCCGAGGCGTGGGGGGAGATCTCGACGACGCGGTAGCGGCCCGCTGGGGTCTCGGCGTAGCGCACGTTGGGGTTTGAGGCGCTCGGCCGGTCGGCGCCCTCTTCACCGCCGACCATGCCATACACGTCGAGCACCCGACCCGCCTTGAGCACGTAGACCTTGAGCTGGTGGCGCCCCGGGTAAAAGTGCAGCTCAACCCGGCCGTCGTGCCCGCCGCCAGCGCTGGGCGCGCGCTCGTCCAGCGGCGTGAGCCCGAGCTTCTGGAGGAGCGGGTTGAGGGCCTGGGCGAGGCTCGTGTCAAAGATGCCCGTGGCGGGCAGGTAGACGAGGTCTTGGGCGAGGCGGATGACCTCTTCAGTCTTGCCCCCGAAGGCGCCGTCCTCGGCGAGGGTGGGCCAGCCGAGCGAATACCCAGCCGAGAGCGCGTTCAGCGCGGCCTGGAGCGCCTTCACCCGCGAACGTTCACCGGCCCCTTTGACGGCGATGACCACGTCCGGGCGGATGCGGGCGCGGGGGTTGAGGTCGAGCGGGGGGCGACCGGCGGCGCCCAAGGCCCTGTTCATGCGGCTCAGCGTGCGGCTGTCGAGGAGGCCCGTCGGCGAGAGGCCGAGGCCCTGCTGCACCTGCTTGAGCGCGGCCGTGGTGGCCGGACCAAAGTCGCCGTCGATGGCGCAGGCCACGCCGAGCCAGCCGATGCGCTCTTGCAGGGCGACCACGTCGGCGCGGGGGGTGTAGAGCTCCTTGTCGCGCCCCCGAGGCGCCGGGGCGAGCAAGGTGCGGTTCACGAGCTGGGGCGCCTTCCCGGCGACGAGGTCCTCCAGGTAGGCGCGGGCCTGGGGATCGATCTGGGCGCGGTACCGATCGATGGCCCCGCGCAGCTCCATGGCCTCAGACGGGCTGATGCGGCCGTCCTCCAGCGCGATCTGCGCGGCGTGGTCGACGTCCTCGATGTCGAGGTCCCCGTCGAGGGCGAAGAAGCGTAAGGACGCGGTGAGGCTCTCTTGCATAGGCGCGGTGGCTGCTCAGTAGAGGATGGAGCTTGGATTATCGCATAAGCGCGCGCACTTTGGGTTGAACAGGCCGCGGGAATCACCTACTCTATTCGCCCTCGGGAGGTGCGTATGGAGACCGTGATTGAGTTGATGAGCCCCCAGCCGATCTGCGTGACGTTCGACACGCCGCTGCACGCCTGCGCGGTGAAGATGCGTCGTCACCACCTGCGCCACCTGCCGATGACCAACGGCGATGGCCGCGTCATCGGCGTCGTGCGTGATCTCGACGTCTTCCGCCGGGGCGTGCTCGCCGGATCGAGCGGCGAGCTGTGGATGCCGTTCCACGACGCGGACATCGACCTAGAGGCGGGCGACGTCGCCGAGCAGCCCCGGGTGCTCGCGCGCCCAGAGGACGATCTCGCCGCGACGCTGCGCGCCAAGCTCAGCACCGCCCAAGACTACGCCGTCGTGGTCGACGAGGACGGTCACCCGATGGGAATGCTCACCGAGCACGACGCCTTACGTATGGCCCAGGCCCTCGAAGGCCCCGTAGAGCCCTGGCTCAGCCATGATCCCGAGGGCATCTCCGCCGACGAGCAGGTCGCCGACGCCTGGGAGCGCATGTTTGTGCAAGGCCGCCGCCACCTGCTCATCTTAGAGAAGGGGCGCCTCGCGGGCGTGATCTCCCTGCGTGACCTCTCCGTGGCCATGGGCGCCTTTGGCCGCGAGGCCCCCGTCGGCCAGATCTGGCGGGGGGAGCGGGTCCACACCCTTCGCGCGGGGCAGACCTGCGGTGAGGCCGCCGCCATGATGGTCGCCGAGCGTGTGGGCTGCCTGCCGCTCACCGACGCCGCGGGCTTCCCGACGGCGATCCTCACCCGCACCGACCTCATCCGCGCCTTGGTGGAGCACCTCGACCGCAACGACGGGGTGCTGTGAGGTCGGGGCTCAGCCCGGCCGAGCCAGGAGAGCCGTCAGGCTGGCGGCGACCGAGTGATCCCGCACAACGCGCAGAAGCTCAGCCTTGTCGGCGCCTTGAAGGTGCTCCAACGCCCAGCTCGGCAGCGCGCCGAAACGTTCGGTGAGCAGCTCCACCGTCTGAGCGACCTGGCCGTTGTGTGCGCCGCGGCGCTCGCCGATCTCTAGTCCGCGGCGCTCGCCGATCTCTAGTCCGCGGCGCTCGCCGATCTCTAGTCCGCGGCGCTCGCCGATCTCGATGCCTTGTTGGATGAGCAGCTCACCGTACCCCATGAAACCTCCCGGTTGGGTGGGGACAAGCGTGTATGAATCGCCTCGCGCAGCGACTGGGGTGGCGCGGCGCTCAGCTCGACCGAGCCAGAAGAGACTCAAGACTGGCGGCGCCTGAGTGGTCACGCAGAACGCGCAGAAGCTCAGCCTTGTCGGCGCCTTGAAGGTGCTCCAACGCCCAGCTCGGCAGCGCGCCGAAACGTTCGGTGAGCAGCTCCACCGCCAGAGCGACCCGACCGTTGTGTTCGCCAATCTCAACGCCGCGCCGCTCGCCAATCTCAAGTCCGCGCCGCTCGCCAATCTCTAGTCCGCGCCGCTCGCCAATCTCGATGCCTTGTTGGATGAGCTGCTCACCGTACCCCATGAAGACCTCCCGGTTGGGTGGGGATAAGCTTGTCTGAATCGCCTCGCGCAGCGACTGGGGTGGCGCGCCGTCGCTGCGCCGCCAGAGGTATTGTAGCAGGCCCATGGCGTCATGTTCACCGTGCTCGGCCAAGAGGGAGCGCCACAAGGGCATATGCGCGCCGAGCACGGTGAACATGACGCCATGGGCCTGCTACAATACCTCTGGCGGCGCAGCGACGGCGCGCCACCCCAGTCGCTGCGCGAGGCGATTCAGACAAGCTTATCCCCACCCAACC
>JBEAVX010000325.1:0-3926 GCA_041160755.1 Pseudomonadota bacterium | reverse complement strand
GGCGGTGGACGGGAGGATCGGCCCGATGGCCTCCTCAACCCGGGCGCGAAGACCCGCCGGGGTGAACGGCATCGAGATGACGCCGTCGAGGCCAGCGTCCTCGGCCTGGCCCGCCTGGAGCACGTCAAACCCGCCCACGAGCAGGTAGGTCAGCGCGGCGGGGTGACGATCGCGCACCTCGCGGGCGAGCTTGAGGCCGCTCAGCCCGCCGGGGAGGCGCACGGCGCCGAAGAAGAGGTCGATGGACGTCCCCGCCGCGAGCCGCGTGGCCTCGGCGCCGTCAGACGCCCGCAGGAGCGTGAACCCGGCGCCTTTGAAGGCGTCGGCGATGCGCTGCTGCGTGCCAGGGTTGGGGTGCGCAACGAGGACGGTCTTGGGGGTCATGATCCCACCGGGGAGGGCCTACACAAGAGCTACCACCTGAGGGCGTGAGCTGTCAAAGGAGCCGCGGGGATGACTCGGCAGAAACCCACGATCTCCCTTAACAATGAGGGTTTTGTCAATCCTGAATGACCTGGACGAAGATGGTGCGGGTGCGCGCGTGCACCTTTTGCACCTCGTCGGGGAGCTGCGTGTTCGCGGCGGTGAAGCCGACGTAGAGGTTGATGTACTGCACGGGCAAGGCCGCGTTGAGCTCGCCCCAGACGGTGTCGTCGAGGGTGAAGCTCTCCATGCCGGTGGTGTTGCAGGTGACCGTGCCCCAGGCCTCGCCGTCGCGCTCCTGGCGGATCTGCACCCAGGTCTCGTTCCAGCCCGACGCCTCCCAGCTCACCTCGGTGACCTCGCCGAAGTCCAGGATGCCGTCTTCGTTGGCGTCCGCGACGGTGACCGCGCCCAGCTCGCCGGGATCCGGGGTGCGCGCGCCGGTGATCGCCCCGGCGTTCGTGAGCGCGACGCCTCCGCCGACGATGTCGTCGGTGGTCTGGCACGAGCGCTGGTTCTCCAAGACGTTCGAGAAGTAGAACCCCGGCGCGCCATGGGCGAGCACGCCCACGTCTACGACGCTCTCCCACTCGGGATCTCCGGTGAGATCGGGGATGTCTACGCCGCTGGCCCCGGCGTCGATGGGGAACACCGAGAGCGAGGCCTGGCAGGTGCCTGGGGCGGGCAAGGTCTGGCTCGCCAAGGCGTCCGGGGCGTACTCCAAGGCGAGGTCGAAAGCGTAGACGCCGTTGTAGAGCGTGTCGGGGCTGCCGGTGTCCTCGGCCTTCTCGATGCAGGGCCAGACATAGACATCGGCGGTGAACCGGGAGTCCGGCTCCTCCCCTTTGCCGAGGTTGAGGCTGCCCTTGCAGCCGGCGCTCAGGAGCGTGGGGAGGAGGAGGAGGGGCAGGGCTTGGCGCATGGGATCTCCGACGCTTGTCCGCAACCAGCATACGGCTTTGGCTGGGATCGCGCGTGTCAACAAGGTTTCAAGACCGACGCTTTGGTCATCGGGCGATCCCCGCGCTACGCTGTTCCCCAGGCGAGGGGCCCCTCTCACCCCCCCGCGTCGTGGCGACCGTCCATGCCCCGTCTTCTGTGTGCGCTGCCCCTGCTCAGCCTGATGGCCTGCGCGGACCAGGACGGTCCCCACCCGATGAACGATCTCGCGGGCGCCTTTTTTGACGCCCCGTGGCCGTCGGATCTCCGGCGTGGCGCGTCCGGCGGACCGGACCTCCTGCGCTTCCCGAACGCCGACACCTTGCCCCTGCTCGCGGACTACGCGGCGCTGGCCGAGGAGGTGCTCAGCGGCGCGAGCCCCGTGGCGCCGATCTTCTTCCGGTTCGACGGCGCCCTCGATCTGGAGCGCCTGCCCGACGCCGAGGGCTCCTTGGCTGAGGACGCCACCCTGTTCCTCATCAACTGCGATCCCGACTCCCCCGGCTGGGGTGAGCGGGTGCCGGTGAGCTGGGACTTTCAGGAGGACGAGACCCACTTTCAGCCCCAGAACCTGCTCGCCGTCGCGCCTGTCCCCGGCGCGGTGCTGCGCCCGAACACACGCTACGCCGTCGTGATCACCACCGCCGCCGCCGCCGCCGACCCCGACCTCCAGGAGGTGTGGACGGTAGATCACCCCGATCACGAGTACTGGCGCGACCTGCGCTTGGCCTTGTTTGAGGCCGGGGTGCCCGTCGAGGACGTGGCCATCGCCACCCGGTTCACCACCGGCGCCCCCACGGACGAGCTCTCAAGCCTCGCCTGGGACGTGCGCACCCGCCTGGGCGTGCAAGACCTCCACCAGACGCTCGCCGAGGTCGGCACCTTCTTTGGTTACAAGGCCTACGAGGGCCTGATCTGGGTGCCGGTGTGGCAGCAGGGCGAGCGCCCCTACGCCAGCGAAGGCGGCGGCTTCGCCCTGGAGGACGACGGCGAGTGGGCCATCGCGTCCTGGGAGCGTGTGCACTTCTCGCTCACGATCCCCCGGGGCGAGCCCATGCCCAACACGGGCTGGCCCGTCGTGATCTACGCCCACGGCACCGGCGGCGACTGGCGGTCCTGCTGCTCGGGCAACACCGGGTGGGTCGAGGCCGAGGTGGCCGGCACCGCGGGCCTCGCGATGTTGAGCATCTCCCAGCCCCTTCACGGCGACCGGGCGACGAGCTCCACCAACGTCGAGCTGCACACCTTCAACTACTTCAACCCCGAGGCCGGGCGAAGCAACCTCCGCCAAGGCGCGCTGGACATCGTCTACCTGGCCCACGTTCTCGCCGGGCAGCCCCAGACCTTCGTGACCCCCGCCGGCGACACGCTCCTGCTCGATCCCGAGCGCCTCACCTTCTTCGGCCACTCCCAAGGCGGCATCACCGGGGCGATGGCCCTGCCCTATGTCGGCGATCTCGTGCGCGGCGCGGTGCTCTCCGGCGCGGGCGGCGGGCTCTCCCTCACCCTCGTCTACCGCCAACAAGGGGGCCTCGACATCGCGGCCTTGGTCACCGGCGCCTTGCAGTTTGACTCCGACGAGGTCCTCGACCCGCTTCACCCCGTCGCCGCCGTGGTCCAGAGCCTCACCGACGCCACGGACCCACTGAACTACAGCGCCCTGTGGCTGAGCCGCCGCAGCCCCATCGGCACGCCGTCGGTCCCGGTGCTGATGACTGAAGGCCTGCTCGACGAGCACACCCCGCCGATCACCACCGAGGCCCTGGCCGCCGCCGCCGGGCTGCCCCTGATCGAGCCCTACGCCCGGGTGCCCGAGGTCTACAGCCTCCTGGGCTTGGGCTCGACGACGACGCCGAGCGCATCGGATCAGCGCGACTGGGACGACGCGCCGATCACCGCTGGCCTCGCCCAGTTCCCCGATCACGACCACTTCGCGGTGTTCAACGACCGGGAGGCGGCCCTGCTCTACCAGAACTTCTTGCGCACCGCGACGGACGGTGAGCCGAGCATCGCCTGGCCTGACTAGACCGAACTGTCTAGACAGGCCAGTCTAGTCCCAACGCCCTCGCCCGTCAGACGAAGTTCGCCGTGCCGGGCCGGGGGTGACCGTCCTCGACGCCCTCGGGCAGCGCCATCCCGAAGGCGCGGGCGGCGTAGATCGCCACGGAGAGCGGGCGATCTTCGATGGCCTGGTAGCCGGTGTTGGGGATCTGCATCAGCCGCACACACTCGACCTCGGCCTCCAGCGTCTTGGGCAGGTCGATGAGGTTCACGCGGTCGCTGTAGCCCCAGATCATCGTCGTGGGCACACGCAGGCGCAACAGCTCGGCGCCGAGGCCGGGATCCATGTCGAGCACGAGGAGCTCCCAGGCGGCCTCTTTGGCGCCGGGGCGATCCAGCGGCGCCATGATCTTGTCCATGAGCGCGTCGTTCATCCGCAGGGGCTCGTGGTAGTGGCGGTCGAGCAGGAGCCGCCGCACCCGGTCGCGGGTGAGCACGAGGCGGGCGCCGAGCTTGCCGAGCGCCTCGTTCGACGAGATGAGCCGCCCACGCGCGCCCCGCAG
>JBEAVX010000295.1:0-5982 GCA_041160755.1 Pseudomonadota bacterium | reverse complement strand
CGCGTACCCTCGGCCCCGCTGGGCGGCGGGGGTGTACACCGCGCCGATGGCCCCCGCCGGGCGCAGGCCGCCTGGACCAAAGAGGGTGATCGGGTACACGCCCAGGCTCACGCCGAGCTGGTCCTGCTCGTCGAGGCCCACGAACCACGCCGCCCGCTGGTGCTGGATCGAGGCGAGGCGCCGCTCCAGGTGAACCGCAGGATCAGGATCGTGGGGCCAGTCAGGGTGAACGGAGGCGAAGGCGAGCCGACGCTCGGCCTCAGAGGCGATCTTGCAGCGGAGCATCGGGATCTCGGCGGAGGGGGCGCGCCCCACTATCCGGCGTGGTCGACGTGTGGCCAGCCCTTGGCCACGGCCGCGACATGCGGCGGGGCGGATCTCGTGGCAAACTGAGCCAGTTACCCCTGACACAACAAGGTGCCGCCATGACGCTTCGCCCCACGATGGGACTCCTGTTCCTCTTCGCCCTCGCCTCGGCCTGCAACGGCAAGGACTCTGTCGATCTAGAGGACTCGATCGGCAGCGACGACACCTCCACCACGACGGACTCCGGCGGTGACGACACCGACGCCGACGACACCGGCGCGGACGACACCGGCGGTGACGACACCGGCGGTGACGACACGGGCGGCGATGACACCGGCGACGACACCTCCACCGGCGACGACCGCGATGGCGACGGTGTGGTGGACGACGAGGACTGCGCCCCCGACGACGCCTCGGTCTACCCCGGCGCTGAGGAGCGCTGTGACGGCGTAGACGACGACTGCGACGGCGAGATCGACGAGGAGGCCGTCGACGCGAGCACCTGGTACACCGACGGCGACGGCGACGGCTATGGCGGCGACGACGGCAGCGCGACGGTCTCCTGTGAGCAGCCTTCAGGCACGGCGGCCCTCGCCGGGGACTGCGACGACGAGGACGTCGCCTACAACCCCGGCGCCACCGAGAGCGACTGCGAGGATCCCAACGACTACAACTGCGACGGGGCCACGGGCTTCGCCGACGGCGACGGCGACGGCTTCGCCGCCTGCAAGGAGTGCGACGACGCCGACGCCGCGGTGAACCCCAGCGCGTCGGAGATCTGCGACGGCGCCGACAACGACTGCGACACCTTCGTAGACGACGCCGACGACGACAGCGTCGATCTCTCGACCACGGCCACCTACTACGCTGACGTAGACGGCGACGGCTACGGCGACGTGGACTTCTCCACCATGAGCTGTGAGCTGCCCACGGGCTACAGCGCCGACGCCACGGACTGCGACGACGGCGACGCGGGCATCAACACCAGCGCGCAGGAGATCTGCGACGGCGCCGACAACGACTGCGACGGCCTCACCGACACCGACGACGACAGCGTCGATCTCTCGACCACGGCCACCTACTACGCCGACGTAGACGGCGACGGCTACGGCGACGTCGACTTCTCCACGATGAGCTGCGAGCTGCCCACGGGCTACAGCGCCGACGCCACGGACTGCGACGACGGCGACGGCGCGGTGAACCCCGGCGCGTCCGAGGTCTGCGACAGCAAAGACAACAACTGCGACGGCCTCACCGACGACAGCACCGCCACCGACGCCAAGACCTACTACGCCGACGCCGACGGCGACAGCTACGGCGACCCGTCCTCCACGGCCAAGGCCTGCACCCGGCCCTCGGGCTACATCGGCAACAAGAAGGACTGCGACGACAGCAACGGCGCGGTGAACCCCGATGAGTCCGAGGTGTGCAACGGCGTAGACGACGACTGCGACGGCGACATCGACAGCGACGCCATCGACGCGGTGACCTACTACGCCGACGGCGACGGCGACGGCTACGGCGACGCCAGCCTGGCCACCACGACCTGCACCGCGCCTTCAGGCGCCGTCACCGACGGCACCGACTGCGAAGACGCCGACGCGAGCATCAGCCCCGGCGCGACGGAGGCCTGCGACGGCATCGACGACGACTGCTCCGGCTACGTCGACGACGGCGGCGCCTGCCCCTGCAACGTCGAGTACTACGACGGCGACACCTACCTCTACTGCACGTCGGGCCTCGCCTGGACCGACGCCGAGGCGAGCTGCGCGACCTACGGCTACCACCTGCTCACCATCGACGATCGCGCCGAGAACATCTGGAACGACAACACCGCCGACGCCTACAGCACGGGCAAGTGGTGGATGGGCCTGAACGATCGCGCCAGCGAGGGCACCTGGGTGTGGAGCGACGGCACGCCCCTCTCCTACACCAACTGGCACTCCGGCGAGCCCAACGACGGCGGCGGCAACGAGGACTGCGGCCAGCTCAACCGCTTCACCGATGAGACCTGGAACGACGAGCCCTGCACGAGCGCCTTCGCCTACATCTGCGAGCTCGACTAAACGACGATCGCGCCGCCACGGTGAAGATCCTGGCGGCGCGATCCAAAAGGAGGCGGCGCCTCGGACATCCAAAGGATGTGTCGAGGCGCCGCTTTGTCATCCGGTAGACGGATCAGGCCGATCAGGCCGTGGTGCGCTGGAAGCCGAACTCCCGGCGCTGGATCCACTCGGGGAAGCCCTGGCCCATGTTGCGGCCCGCCCAGGCTTCAGTGATACGCGCGATGAACAGGCGGTCGCCGTCCTTCATCTTCGCGCCGAGCAGGTCGCGGACCTGGCGGGGGTTGATCTTGGTCTCCAGAATCCAGGCGCCGTCGATACGGTTGGACCAGTTGCCCAAGGACTTGAGCTCAGCGATGAACTCAGGGTTGTCTTGGGTGAGCTTGAAGCAGACGAGCATCATCATGGTGCGGATACCTCCAGCCGCTAAGTATCTCACAGAAGCGCCTGAATCCGGAGCGCGCCCAATCGAAGTGGTTTTGAGGTAAGCTGGTCTTGGTGAGTCGCCTGGGAGTCCTCCGTTGAGCCGTCCCCTGGAGCTGATCCTCGCGCGCCAATGGGCCGCGCTCCTCTCCACTCCGGTGATGCTCTTCGACCTGGAGGGCTCGCTCATCTTCTTCAATGAGGCTGCGGGCTTACTCCTTGGCCGGAAGTACGACGAGACCGGCTCGATGGTGGGCCCCGAGTGGCAGGCCGCCTTCCCGATGGAGGACGAGGCGGGCCGGGTGATCGGCGCGACCGACAGCCCCGTCGCCAACGCTCTGCGCACCGGATCGCCGGTCATGCGCACGGTGACGGTGCGCGCGATGGACGGCGTGCGCCGCAAGGCCACGGTCACCGTCTTCCCGGTGCACGGCTTAGAACGCACCCGACAAGGCGCGGTCTGTCTGGTCCACCCCGCATGAGCCGAGGCTGGAACACCGACGGGAAGGGGCTCAGCGTCACGCTCTTCGGCACCCGGGGCAGCCTGCCCGCGCCGGGCCCCGACACCACCCGCTTCGGCGGCAACACCTCCTGCGTGATGGTGAAGAACAGCGCCGGCCAGGCGCTCATCCTCGACGCCGGGAGCGGCATCCGCATCGCCGGGATGCGCCTGCCCAAAGACGTGAAGCGGGTGGATCTCCTGCTCACCCACCTGCACATGGACCACATCCAGGGCCTCGGCTTCTTCGCGCCGCTCTACACCCCGGGCTTAGACGTTCACCTCTGGGGCCCGCCGTCCACCACCCGCACCCTGCGCAGCCGCCTGAACCGGTACCTCTCGCCGCCGCTGTTCCCGGTGCGCATCCGCGAGCTGCCCTCCCGGGTGCACTGCCACGACGTCACCCAAGGCCAGTGGGAGATCGGCGACTTCAAGGTCTCAAGCTCCCTCGTCGCCCACCCCGACCCCACCCTGGGCTACCGCCTGGAGTCCGAGGGCCGCGTCGTCACCTACCTCCCCGACCACGAGCCCCAGCTCGGCTGCCGCACGGGCCTGCCCACGACGGAGTGGCTCTCGGGCCACAAGCTCGCTGAAGGCGCCGACCTGCTCATCCACGACGCCCAGTACACCGAAGACGAGTACCTCGCCCGGGTCGGCTGGGGGCACTGCACGCCCACCCTCGCCGTGCGCTTCGCCGAGCTCGTGCGCGCCCGGCGGCTCTTGTTCTTCCACCACGACCCGTCCCGCAGCGACGCCGAGGTGCAGCGCATCTGCGCCGAGGCCACCCGCACCCACAAGCAGGGGATGCTGGTGACCGAGCCCGCCGCCGAGATGGACGAGATCAAGGTCTAAGCGGGCTCAGGCGCCGAAGATCACCAGCCGCCGACTACCAGCCGCACTGGCGATCTTTGTTCTGCTCCTTGAGGTAGCCCATGAGCGGCGTGAAGTACTCCAGCATCGGGCCCGCGTCCATCTGCCGGGTGCCGGTCATGGCCTCCAGGGCGTCGGGCCAAGGCTTCGAGGAGCCCATGGCCAACATCGTCGCCAGGCGTGTCCCGGCCTCGTCGCTGCCGTAGATCGAGCACTGGTGCAGGGGCCCGGTGTAGCCCGAGGCGTCGCAGAGCGCCTTGTGGAACTGGAACTGCAGGATCATCGACAAGAAGTAGCGGCTGTACGGCGTGTGGGCGGGGATGTGGTACTTCGCGCCGGGGTCGAAGTAGTCCTCGCCGCGGGGGCTCGCCGGGGCGATGCCTTGGTATTGGCCGCGCAGGGCCCACCACGAGGCGTTGTACTCGTCCGGGCTCGTCTCGCCAGAGAACACGCCCCAGCGCCAGCGGTCCATGAGCAGGCCGAAGGGCAGAAACGCCACGCGGTCGAGCGCCGTGAGGAGCTGATCGTTGATCACGGCCTCGGGGCTGTCGCTCACCTCGCTCAGCAGCCCGACCTGCTTGAGATACGACGGCGTGACCGAGAGCACGAGCGTGTCGCCGATGGCCTCATGGAAGCCGTCGTGGGCGCCCTGCTGGAAGAGCACGGGCTTGTCGTAGTAGTAGAGGTAGTAGTAGTCGTGGCCCAGCTCGTGATGCACGGTGATGAGGTCGTCCATCGTGGGGCGGGTGCACATCTTGATGCGCACGTCGCCCTCGAAGCTGAGGTCCCAGGCGCTCGCGTGGCAGACGACCTCTTTGCCCTCGGGGCGGGTCAACATCGAGCGCTCCCAGAAGGTCTGGGGCAGGGGCTTGAGGCCCAATGAGGTGAAGAAGCCCTCGGCGAGCTGCACCATGCGCACGGCGTCATAGCCCTGGTCCACCAAGGAGGCCGTGACGTCGAGGCTCGGCTGGTCGGGGTAGGGGATCATCTCCGGGTAGAGCCCGGCCCAGGACTGGGCCCACATGTTGCCCAAGAGGTGCGCGGGGATCGGCCCGGTGGGGTTGACCTTGTCGGCGCCGTACTGCTCGACGAGCTCGGCGCGCACGGCGCAGTGAAGCTGCTCATAGAGCGGGTTCACCTGGCCCCAGAGGCGGTCCATCTCGGTGACGAACTCATCGGGGGGCATGTCGTAGCCCGAGCGCCAGAGCGCGCCCATGTCGCTTAGGCCCATCTCTTTGGCGCCTTGGTTGCCCAGCTCGGCGAAGCGGGTGTACAGCGGCTTCATCGGCGGGGCGACGGCGTGCCAGCCCTCCCACAAGGCGAGCTGCTCGTCATAGTCCCGCGAGGCGCCGAGGCGCTCGGACACGTCGTCCAGCGTGAGCGTCTCGCCCTTGTACTCGACCTTGCCCGTGGCGTAGAGCGAGTTGAGCTTGGTGGACGTCTCGGCCAGCTCCTTACGCAGGGCGTCGGAGTCGGGCGCGGGCAGGGGCGTGGCCAACATGAGCAGCTTGAGCATCCGCTCCGTCGTCTCGTCGGCCTCGACGTCTTGATACCGCTTGGCCTCCTTCACCAGCTCCGTGAGCCCGGCCATGGCCTTCTCATCGGCGGCGGACGCGGCGGCTTCAGTCTCCGGCGTGATGTTCGTGGCGAAGGCCCACGCGGCCTGGGACTGCTCCACCCACAGCTCCTTGAGCCGGGCGTCGGCCCGCAGCGCGAAGGCCGCGGCCTCCTCCGCCGTGGGCTTGCCGCCGCCGCCCAGCTTGGGGCCGCAAGACGTGAGGGTGAGGGCGACGAGAGAGAGGAGGTGCAGGGGTCGAAGGG
>JBEAVX010000263.1:0-3688 GCA_041160755.1 Pseudomonadota bacterium | reverse complement strand
CAACACCACCCGGGGCCGGGCGCTTGGTGTTGACGCCGAGGGCCGGGTGCTTGTCATCGCCGCCGGGCGACGCACGATCACCACGGCGGGGGCCTTCCAGAAGATGGTGAAGGTTGAGGAGGGCGCGTCCTGCTGGAACGAGTTTGTGCGGGTGTACACCCCCGACCTCTCAAACGTCGTCTACTCCTCGTTGCTCGTCGGCCAGTGGGACACCACGACCCAGGCCGGCGGCGACAACGTGCGCCTTCGGGGCCTCACGCCGACGGCGTCGGGGGTCTTGGTCGTGGGCTGGTCGACGGTGGAGGAGGACGGCGCGCCGTCGGGCGCGGGGATGCCCACCGCCGCCGCGCCGAGCTGGGGCGGCACGAGCCCCGCCGGGGAGGCCCTCGTCGTGGGGCACCTGCACCTGGACTGAGCGCCCGCTTCGCCGCGTCCGTGGGGTCGCGCCTGCTCATCGGGGGCCGGAGAGGGTACAATGCCCGGCGGAGGTGTGATGTCCTTCGGGATCGACCAGGAATGTTCGGCGCCAGCGCAGGTGTCATGGTCGGGCCACCCCACGGCGCGGAGGCCGGGCGCTTGATCTTCTCTTCGATCCTCGTGGCGCTCAGCCTGGGCGGTGAGGCCCTCGCCCAGCCCGTGCTCTGCCACTCCGACACCTTGACCGCGCCCACCTTCACGCCGGGCGCCTTCGGGGTGCTCGTGCTCGGCGTGCGCGCGCCGTCTTCTGGCGAAGGCGGCGAGTCTGAGCCCCTCTCGGATCGCCTCCAGGCCCGACTCGCCGCTGAAGTGCGCGGCCCCTACGGCCAGAAGGCGAACCTCAAAGAGGACGGCTTCTCCTTCGCCCAGGTGGACTGCGCCGTAGACACCCCGGCCCAGGCCTGGGCGGCGGCGCGGGCGTGGGGCGCCGAGATCGTGATCTTCCCCGGCGCGGGCGGCCTCGTCCACCTGGCGCATGTGGGTCGCAACGCCCCCAGCGCGAGCATCGACCGCGAGATGCCGCTCTTCTGGCGCCAGCGCGCCCCGGACACCTGGACGGTGAGCCTGTTTGACGAGGAGCGCGTCGAGGCCGTGCCGATGGTGGTCATCGGGATGCACCTCTTGGAGACCCTGCGGCTCGGTGACGCTGAGGGCTATCTGGAGGAGGCCTACGATCTGCTGGTCGAGGCCCAGCCGGGCTCGGCGGCGCTCTCCTTGGCGACCTTGGCCCGGGCCCAGGCCCACGCGAACATGAGCGAGGCCGCCCGGCTCTCGGTGCAGGACGCGATCTCCGCCTGCGGGGTGGATGACCGCTGCTTGGGCGCGATGTACGAGGAGCGCGCGTACATCGCCTGGGCCACCCGAGAGCTGCCGCTCTCCGCCGCCACCTTAGAGCGCGCGAGCCTCAAGGCCGAGGCCGCCAACGACAACAGCACCTTGGCCCGGCTGCAGTACGCCATGGGCCGGGTGCGGGAGGCCCAAGGCCAGCGCGCCGGGGCCTTGGAGTCTCTGCGGGCCGCTGAAGACGCCTTCAAGGTGAACGGCGACGCCCGGGCCGAGCTGTGGTGCGCCTTGGGTCGGGTGCAGCTCCGCGTGTTCGAGGGCTACGCTGAAGAGGTCCGCGCCGAGCTGGAGACCTTGCCCGGCCGCTTCGACATGGCCGGGGAGCCCGACGGCCAGATCGCCGCCTTGGACGTGCTCGGCACGGCGCTCAGCGCGCTCGGCGAGCCCGCCTTGGCCTTGGCCGCCCACGACGAGGCCTTGAAGCTGGCCCAGGCCCGGGGGGATGAGTCGGCCCAGGCGATGGCGACGAGCTTAGGCGCGGCGGCCTTGGCCGAGCTGGGCCAGCTCCCCGAGGCGATCACGCGCCTGGAGCGCGCCTTGTTCTTGTACGAGGTGAGCCGCGACCCGCGCACCATCGGCCCCACCCAGGCCGAGATCGGGCGGCTCTACCAGCGCAGCGGCGACGAGCGCCGGGCCCAGAGCGCCTGGGAGCGCAGCGTCGAGCTCTGCCGCCAGTCCAACCTGCACCGCTGCGAGGTGCAGAGCTTGGCCTCGTTGTCGATCTCCTACCTGAGCACCGGCGAGCGCGCCTTGGCGATGGAGCGCCTGGACAAGGCGATTCAGCGGGTTCAAGACGTCGGCGACACCCGCTGGGAGGCCGAGCTGCGCCTGCAGGTGGCCCGGGCGAGCGAGCTCTCCGGCGACAAACGCACGGCCCTGGAGCAGAGCCTCTTGGCCTTGGAGCTCGCCCAGAAGACCGGCGACCGCATCCTCCAGGCTGAGCTGACCGACCGCGCGGCTACGGCGCATGCCGCTCTGGGCGAAGAGGACCGCGCCTTGGCCCTGTGGCGGGACGCCTTGCCGATGCTGTTGGCCGTGGATGAGCTCGGCCGCGCCGTGGAGCTGTGGTTCACCCTGGACGAGATCTACACCGACCGCGCCACCCCCGCCGAGGGCCTGCCCCTGGGCCTCAGCCTGCTGCCGCGCCTCGGCGAGGTGCCCGACCCGCTGCTGCGCCAGACCTTCCTCAAGCGGCTCTTGGCCTTGGCCGAGGCCAGCCCGGACAACAGCGCCGCCGTGGCCCAGATCCTCGCGGTCTACGCCCCAGAGCTGCGCGCCCAAGGCGACACGCTGGGCGCCATCGCCGCCTGGCGCAGGTGCGCCGAGCTGCGCGCCGCCGCCGGAGACCGTGTGGGGGCCCTGGCGGCGTATGAGGCCGCGAACGCCTTGGCCAAGGGCGCGTTGAAGGCCGAGGCGCCCAAGCTCAAGGCGAGCCTGGAGGCCACGGGGCTCACCGGGAAGGACGTAGACGCGCTCAAGGCGAAGATGACGGGGCGGTGAAGGCGGCTGCGGGGCGCGGAGAGGGTGGGACCACGAGGTCCGAGGCGTCCACAAGTCTTGGGAATGTCGGAACCACGAGCTCCAAGGCGTCCGCCGAACGGCGAGAGATTGCCGCACGAGAGAGGAGGGCGTGCGCCAAATGGCGAGAGATTGCCGCACGAGAGAGGAGGGCGTCCGCAAGTCTGCGAGAGGTCACCGCACACGGGAGGAGGACGTCCGAAAATCTGCGAGAGGGCTCCGCACACGGGAGGAGGTCATCTGCAATACGGCGAGAGGTCACCGCACGCGGGGGGATGTCATCTGCAATACGGCGAGAGGTCACCGCACACGGGAGGAGGTCATCCGCCAAACGGGAAGAGGGCGCCGCATCGGGGAGGCAGGCGTTCACCAAACCGCGCGAGGACGCAGCATCGGGGAGGCAGGCGTTCACCAAATGCGCGAGGGCGCCGCACGAGAGAAGAGGGCGCCCGCCGCCCGTCAGACGTTTCGCAGCACCGCATCCGGGCGGCCAGGCCAGAACGTCGTCTCTGGCGCGGTGTGACCCGGCAAGATCAGCCCCGGCTCGCCCAAGCCCTCGGCGAGATCGTTGTGCAGCGCCCGCAGGAAGGTCATCGCCGCCTGGTCACGGAGGGCGGCGGGCCAGTTGAGGCGCCCGAGGCCCTCGGCGCCGTGCCTCGACTCCTTGTAGGTCGAGCACCGCTCGGCGTCGGCGTCCTTGTGCAGCCAGGCCAACGCGGCCTTTGGGTGCTGTGCCCTGCGCCCCTGAACCCCCTTGCCGAGCCACACGGGGCGCAGCTTCGGCGGTTGGTCGTCGCAGCCGGGCTGCCCGCAGCACGCGCAGTCGGCGCCGTTGTCATTGAGGTACGCC
>JBEAVX010000194.1:0-6819 GCA_041160755.1 Pseudomonadota bacterium | reverse complement strand
CCGAAGGAGGAGAGGCCGAGCCACACCTCACCTTGGGCCAAGGCCGTCCAGCGCAGGGGGGAGTCGTCGAGCCGCGCGCGCCAGGCGCGGTCGAGGGCCTGGGCGTCGTCGCCGGTCACCGCGCGGAAGGCCGCGGGCATCGGCCGCCCCGCGGCGAGCTGCTGCACCAAGGCAGGGATCACCTCGTCGCCGTGGCGCTCGGTCAGAAACGCGATGAGATCGGCGGACTGTGCGTAGGCGAGGTTCGCCCGCACGGCGTCTACGGGGAAGCCGCGCTCGATGTCTTCGAGGCCGAGGAGGCCGCCGCCGAGGCTACCTCGGGCGATGGTCTGAATCGTCTCTGGGCCGTACTCCCCGGCGACGACCTGGGCGAGCCCCTCTTGCAGCCAGCGCGGCACCGGGCGCGGCCCGAAGGCCTGGCCGAGCAAGACGTGCACGATCTCGTGGTCAAGCACCTGCTCCAAGGGGTCGGAGGTGCCCGGGCGCAGGCGCGGCGCGCGCAAAAAGATGAGCGAGCGGTGGGGCCAGGCCGTGCCGTCGGCCCAGTCGGGGGGGTGACCGGGCTGGAGCGCCTGAAAATCCCGGGCCTGATGGGCCAAGGTGATGATCATCGGCCGCCCGGCGCCGACGCCCAGACGCGCGGCGATCTCGGGGACGGCGACGGCGGCGTGATCCGCGAGGCGGTGGGCCACCCGGGCGTCGTCGGGGTGGGCCCGAACATCGGCGTACAGTCCGTGCACGGTGAAGTAGCCGTCGGGGAGCGGCGGCGCGGGCTCCAGCGTCTCGATGAGGCCCTGGGCGTCGGTCGCCGGGCGGAGCTCTTGGGCCTCGGCCGGGATCGTGATCAGCGCCAGGGCGGCGACGAGCAGGAGCTTGAACCATCGAGTCATACGCACCTCATTCTCGGTCAAGCTACACGCGAACGCGGTGGGGGGAAGCCCAAGTCCGGGGACTTCTGCGCGCGCCCACTGGCGCGGGACTCGCCGCCATCGGCGCGATAGTGGTGCGGGATGACGCCCCCGAGCCCCACATCCGGCCCGCCGCCGACCCTCGGTGAAGCGCTTCAGGACCGCGTCCTGTGGTGGCTCATGGCCTTGGGGCTCTACCTGAGGCTCTATACCCTGGCCCGCTGGCCGACGCTGCTGTGCCTGCGTGATGAGTGCACCTATCTCGCGCTCTCTCAGCGGATCCTCGACGGCGAAGGCATGACCCCGGCGGCGGCGGGCTGGCTGTGGGCGCCCGGCTACCCCGCGCTCTTGGCGCTGCATGAGCTGGTTTTTGGCGCGGCGGGGGGCCTTCGGGTCACCCAAGCGCTGCTCTCGCCCTTGATGATCCTGCTCGCGGCGGCGCTGTGCCGGGCCTGGGCCGAGACCGAGGAGCAAGGTCGCCGGGCGGCGCGGTGGGTCGCGGCGCTCATCGCGCTCTCGCCGACGCTCATCTTCTTCTCTGTGCGTCTGTGGTCCGAGAGCCTCTACCTCACCGTCCTGCTCGGCGCGCTCTGGGCGCTCACCCGGGCCCGGGCGGTCACCGTCGGGCGCGGACTCGCCCCGGCCATCGTCGCCGGGCTGCTCTTGGGCCTCGCCGTGCTCAGCCGTGGCGTCGCCCAGTACCTCGGGCCGCTGTTCGCCTTGGGGCTCATGTGGGGGCGGCCCCGGGCGGGGGCGCCGCAGGTCGTGGCGATGGTCCTCGCCGCCGCGCTCACCGTGGCGCCGTACTCGGCCTGGGCCACAAAACGTTGGGGCAGCTTCACGCTCAGCGACCGCACCTTGGGCCAGATGATGTGGCTCGGCGACAACACCTTCCCGCCGGTCACCTTTGACCACGGCGTCGGCCTCACGAACCCCCAGGCGTTTGACCAGGTGACCGCGACGGGGCGCCCCCACTGCGAGTTCACCGGAGACCCCGCCGCCTGGGACGCCTGCGAGACCGCCGGGGGCAAGGCCTGGATCCGCGAGAACCCCGGGGAGTTCCTGCGGCGTGTGCCCCTGCGCCTCGCGCAGCTCATGAACCCCAACTCCTTCTTGACCCGCCACCTCGCCATGGGCCGCTGGGCGAGCCTGCCCCGAGAGGCGAGCCTGGGCCTCGCGGGGCTCACCGTGGTCTGGAGCCTCGCGGCGATGATGGGCGGCGCGGCGGCCCTGGTCTTGCGAGGGCGGGGCTGGACGGCGGCGCTCACGGCGTTGATCCTCGGCTATCACTGCGCGGCCATCGCCATCACCGCCGGGCTGAGCCGCTACCGGGTGCCCCTGGACGGCCTGCTCCTCTTGTGGTTGGCCTTGGCCTTGGCCGATCTGCCGGGCACCCGCCGGGTGTTCACCGAGTCCCCGGCGCGCGGCGCGGCGGCGATCGTGGTGGCGCTGATCCTCTTCGGCCTCGCGCTGCGCTCGCTGGCCCCCGGGTTCTTGTAGATCCGCGCTGGATCGGGTGTATGATGGTGGGAAGCCCCCTTCACCCCTCTCGCAAGGACTGCGACCATGAGATGTCTGCTGCTCGTTCCGGCCTGGGAGGTCGCGGAGATCTACTCTCCTGGCACCGCCGGGAGCCAGGTGAGCTTTCAGCACCCGGACGGCATCCTCAGCGTCGCGGCCTACCTCAAGGCCCAAGGCCACACCCTGCGGGTGCTCGACGGCGCGTTCCGCGATCATCAGAACATCCTCGCCGAGGTCGAGCGCTTCGCCCCGGACTGGGTGGGCATCTACGCGAACACGCCCCTGTGGAACAAGGCGCAGAACACCGCCAAAGACATCCGGGCGCGGATGCCCGAGGTGTTCATCTCCGTCGGCGGGCCCTGCCCCATCGCCTATCGGGCGCGGTGTCTGGAGGAGTGTGAGCACCTCGACGCCGTGGACATCGGCGAGGGCGAGCTCACCAGCGCCGAGCTGATGGAGCGCCTAGAGAAGAAGCAGGATCTCAAAGGGTTGGCTGGCATCGTCTACCGCGACCGCAAGACGCGGGAGATCGTCGTCAACCCGCCCCGGGCGCTGATCAAGAACCTCGACATCCTGCCGCCCCCGGCCATCGAGCTCCTCGACTTCCGCGAGCGTTACGTCTCCCCGCCGGGCACCTACCGCCGCACGCCGATCATCAACGTGCACAGCTCGCGCGGCTGCATCAACGACTGCACCTTCTGCTTCCAGCTCGGCGCGAACGTCGATCCAAAGTACGCCCGCACGATGCGGTATCGCAGCCCGGAGCACGTCGTCGACGAGATCGAGTCCCGGGTCAAAGAGTTCGGCTACAAAGAGGTGCGCTTCTTAGACGACATGTTCATCGTCGATCACAAGCGGGTGCGCCGCATCTGCCAGCTCATCAAAGAGCGCAACATCGACGTGACCTGGTACTGCTCAAGCCGCGTGGACATCGTCACCCCCGACATCTTGAAGGAGATGCGCTCGGCGGGCTGCTGGGCCATCCTCTACGGTGTGGAGAGCGGCGTACAGAAGAACCTCGACATGCTGCGCAAACGCACGACCTTGGACCAGATCCGCGCGGCGGTGCGCTGGGCCAAAGAGGCGGGGATCAAGGTCTACACGCCGTTTATCTTCGGCATCCCCGGTGAGACGTTTGAGGAGGGGCTCCAGAGCATCGACTTCGCCATTGAGCTCGACCCCTACATCGCGAACTTCAACACGCTCACGCCCCTGCCGGGCACGGATCTGTACGAGCAGGTGCAGCGCGAGGGCACCTGGGAGAGCGACACCGACCACGCCACCTTCCAGCACGCGGCCTATGTGCCCACGACGATGACGAAGGACCAGCTCATCCAGCTACGGTCCATCGCGTTCAAGCGGTTTTATGGGCGCCCCAAGTACGTCGTGCGACGCCTGCTCGACATCCGCACCAAGTCCGACGTGCGGGCCCTGCTCTCCGGCGCGCAGTCCATGGCGCACATCTTCCTGAACAAGAACATCTTCAACCCTGATCTGTTCATGAAGGCCCCCGGCGACCACTGAGCGGCCCCACAACCAACGACGCCAAACATGCCTCCCCACTCCGCTCAAGAAGAGCCGGCCTCGTCCCCGACAGACGAGCACACAGGCCAAGACGCGCGCGCCCCCAAGCTCAGCGTCGTCATCCCCGTGTTCAACGGCGAGGCCACTTTGGCGGCGTGCCTGGGCGCGCTGCGGGCCTCGACCTGCCAAGACCTGGAGCTCCTCGTGGTGGACGATGGCTCCACCGACAAGAGCGTCTCCATCGCCGAGGCCCACGGCGCGCGGGTCATCCGAATGGCGCGGAACGGTGGGCCGGCGCGGGCGAGAAACCGCGGCGCGGCGGAGGCCAAGGCGCCGATCCTCTTCTTCACCGACGCCGACGTGGCGGTCTTGCCCGACACCGTCGGCAAGATCCTCGGCCGCTTTGAGGCCGATCCCAGCCTCGACGCGCTGTTCGGCAGCTACACCTTAGAGACCCCCGACCCGGGCTTCTTCTCGATCTACAAGAACGTCGTGCACCACTACACCCACCAGACGAGCCGCGAGGAGGCCGCGTCGTTCTGGACGGGCTGCGGCGCGGTCAAGAAGGCGGCGTTTGACAGCGTCGGCGGGTTTGACGAGGGGTATGGCGGGGCGACGATCGAGGACATCGAGCTGGGCGGCCGACTGTACGCCGCCGGGCGCAAGATCCGGCTGTTCAAAGACATTCAGGCGACTCATCACAAACGATACACCCTGGTGTCGCTGCTGATGTCCGACGTGTTCAACCGGGCGATCCCCTGGACGGCCTTGATGCTGCGCCGCACAGGCCCCCGGAACGACCTGAACACCACCCGGTCGAGCGCCATCGCCCTGCTGACGGCCTACACCGGGCTCCTCGGGGCGCTCGTCGGCCTCGTCTGGGCGCCGGGCTGGGCCTTGGCGGCGGTGAGCGCGCCGGTCTTCTTCGTGTGTAATCTGCCGTTTTATCGTTTCTTGTGGCGGGCGAAGGGGCCCGCCTTCGCGGCGAAGGGCGTGGCGGCGAACTACTGGTTCTACCTCTACAGCGGCGTGGGGTTCTGGCTTGGCGTCGGAGCGCACCTGCGCTGGCGCCTGAGCCACGGGCGCTGATCCTTCGGGGCGGGGGCCTGTCAGAGCTAGGTCAACGGGCGCGCCTTGGCCCGTGCTGCGCCGCCGGACGCGATAGGGGACGGGCATGACGGTGACCTCTCTGGCGGCTCGGATCCTGCTCTTGATGACCCTCTCGGCGCCGATGGCCTGGGCCGGGGAGGTGCGTGTGCTCAACGAGGCGCCGCTCCTCGCCGACGGCGCGGGTGAGCTGCGTGTGCTCCTGGTCGTGCCGGGCCTCCAGCCGAGCGACCGGGTGAAGCTCAAGCCCGCCGAGGGGGAGCTTGTTGCGATGCAGCAAGACGGCGAGCGCCTCGTCGTCACCCTGCGCCCGCCCCAGGCCTACTCCGACGGCACCTTGCGGCTCACGGTGTCCGTGCGCGGGGCGATGAAGCTCGACGAGGACGTGCTGATCCCGCTGCACCCGCCGCACAAGGCCCAGGTCGGGCTCAGCTTCTCCCCGGCGAGCTGGACGGCGGGGCAGAAGGGCGCGGTGACCGTCACCTTGAAGCCTGAAGGCAGCCACCCGCTCCCGGCGACGGCCCGGCGGTACGCGGTCGCCGCGAGCCTCGGCGTGGTCTCGGCGCTCAAGGCCAACCCGGACGGCAGCTTCACCGCCACCTGGACCCCGCCCGCCAAGGTGACCGGCCCGGTGAACGTCGTGTTCACGACGACGGACCTCACCGCGCCCGACGTGGTGCACGGCCTCGGCGTGTTTCCGGTGATGATGACGCGGCCCCAGGCCGTGAGCGCCACGCCGGGCAGCCGCAACACCTTGGTCGTCGGCGAGACGCCTTACGGCCCCGTGGACGCGGGCGCCGACGGCACGGCCCGCTTCTCCGTGCTCATGGACCCTCGCGCCCCCACGGCCACCCTGCAGTCCGTGGACAGCACCGGCAAACGCACGGACAGCGTCGTGCCCCTGGAGGTCGGCGGCGGGCCGATCCTCCTCTTCGCGCCCCTCGCCAGCGCCGTGCCCGCCGGGCAGACCGTGAGCGTCTGGGTGGCCGCGTTCAAGGCCGACGGCACGCCCTGGTCCGACGCGCCGCCGCGCATCGACGGCCTCGCCGATCCCGTCGTCGAGGGCAAAGGCTGGTTCCGTTACACCGCGACGGCGCCCCAGGCCGTCGGCCCCTGGACGCTCAGCGCGGCGATGGGAGACCAGAAGGCGAGCCTCACCCTGCAGGTCATCGATCCGCCGTCCATCGTCTCGCTCACCGCCAACCCCCGCACCCTCGGCGAGGGGGCCGGGGAGATCAGCGTCACCGCCACGGCGAAGAGCGCGACCGGGGTGGCCCTCACCCAGCGGCAGCTCGTGTGGGGCGCGGACGGCCTCACGCCCGTCGGCGCGCCCAAGGCGAACGGCGACGGCACGGTCACCCAACGGTACAAGGTCAGCGCGAGTCAGCAGAGCGCTCGGGTGGTCGCCCGGCTGAGCCTGAAGCCCACGGGGCTGGCGACGGCGCGGGTGGTCGCCTGGCCCCTGCGACCGGGGGTGCCCGCGGACGGCCAGAGCGTCGTCGAGCTCGTGGTGCTCACCGTAGACGTCTGGGGGATGCCCGTCCCGAACCAGACCGTCACCTTGACCGCGCCGCTCGGCGACGGGGCGCTGGCGCCGACGGTGAAGACCGACGCCCAGGGCCTCGCCGTGGTGCGGTATCGCGCCGGGACCCAGCCCGGGCCCGCCCGGGTGCGCCTCGACGCGGGCGGGGTCGTCGGCGAGCTGATCCTGTGGCAGACGGCACCGGGTGAGGACGCCCCGGCGCTCCCGGCCCTGGGC
>JBEAVX010000139.1:0-9644 GCA_041160755.1 Pseudomonadota bacterium | reverse complement strand
CCTCGAAGCCCTCACACTGCTCGCGCAGCTCGACGCGCAGACCGGCGAGGTCAAAGGCCTCGGCGGCGCGCAGGTAGGCCCCGGCGATCTCCGTCGGGTGGCGCCCGGTGAGGTCTTGGAGCGTGGGGAAGAACGCCGCGCCGTTGTCGGCGACGACGTCGGTGAGCACCACGGTCATGCCGATGGCCTTCGCCAGCATGTGCCGAGAGACCTGCTCGGGGTAGGTCGCCCGAATCTTCGCCGGGAAGTAGTTCAGCAGGCGCTCGTTGAAGCTCGGGATGTGGGCGCTGTCCCCGTCGAGCAGGGCCTTGTAGACGTGGAGCTTCACATGGGCCTGGAGCACCGCGAGCTCCGGGCGCACGAGGCCTTTGCCCGTGGCGCCGCGCTGGCGCAGCACCTCGTCTGTCGGCAGGCGCAAGAAGTCGCGGGACGCGCCCGAGCGCTGGCAGACCCACTGAATCGCCCGGCTGTAGTACAGCGGATCCCGCGCCGAGCGGATCTGGTCCAACGAGAGCTGCCGGGCGTGGGTGGCGTTGTTCGCCAAGACGGCCTGGGCCACCTCGTCGGTGAGCTCCTTGATCAAGGCGTTGCGGGACTCGTAGGTCAGCTCGCCCGAGGCGACCATCGGCGAGAGCAGGATCTTGAGGTTCACCTCGTGGTCCGAGGTGTCGACGCCACCGGAGTTGTCCACCGCGTCGGTGTTCAGGCGACCGCCGAGGAGCGCGAACTCCACACGACCGGCCTGGGTGAAGCCCAGGTTTCCGCCCTCACCCACCACGCGGCAGCGCAGCTCGTTGGCGTTCACCCGCAGGCTGTCGTTCGTCGCGTCGCCCGCGTCGGCGTGGCTCTCGGTGGAGGCCTTGAAGTAGGTGCCGATGCCGCCGTTCCACAGCAGATCGACCTGCATCCGCAGGATGAGGCGGATGACGGCGTCGGTGGGCAGCTCGTCCTGGAGCACGCCGAGCATCTTCTTGACCTGGGGCGAGAGCGGGATGCTCTTCGCCGAGCGGTCAAACACGCCGCCGCCTTCAGAGATCAAGGAGCGGTCGTAGTCGTCCCAGCCGCGCACGGCCTCAAACAGGCGAAGGCGCTCGGTGTAGCTCTTCGCGGCGTCGGGGTCCGGGTCGAGGAAGATGTGAACGTGGTTAAACGCCGCGAGCAGCTTCATCGTGGGGTACTGGATGACGCCGTTGCCGAACACGTCGCCCGCGGTGTCGCCGATGCCGATGCAGGTAAAGGTCTGCTTCTTGGGGTCGAGGCCCATCTCGGCGAAGTGGCGGTCGACACACTCCCAAGCGCCCCGGGCGGTGATGCCCACGGCCTTGTGGTCGTAGCCCTGGGAGCCGCCGGACGCGAAGGCGTCGCCGAGCCAGAAGCCGTACTCATCCACCGAGATGCGGTTCGCGGTGTCGGAGAGGTGCGCCGTGCCTTTGTCGGCGGCGACGACGAGGTAGGGGTCGTCGCCGTCATGCGCCACGACGTTCGGCGGGCGGACGATCTTGCCCTGGACGTAGTTGTCGGTGAGATCGAGCAGGCCGCGCACCAAGAAGCGGTAGAGCTCATCGGCCTTCGCCCGGCGCACCTTGGCGTCGGGGATGGCGTGCTTGAGGAAGAAGCCGCCCTTCGCGCCCTCGGGCACGATGACGACGTTCTTCACCATCTGGGTGCGGACGAGGTCGAGGATCTCCGTGCGGAAGTCGGAGCGGTCCGACCAGCGGATGCCGCCGCGCGCGATGGAGCCGCCGCGCAGGTGCAGGCCCTCCATCTCGTTGTGGTGCACGTAGATCTCGACCTTCATCCGGGGCTCGGGCAGGTGCGAGACGAGGTTGTGCTGAACCTTAAAGCTCAGGTAGTGGGCGCGTTTGTCGTCGCGGTAGTAGTTCGTGCGCATCGACGACTGCATGAGGTTGAACAACATGCGCAGGAGCATGTCCTCGTCATGCGCGCGCAGGCGGCGCAGCCCGGCGTCCACCACCTCGGCGGTCTCGGCCAACGCGGCCTTGCGGGCGTCGGCGTCCAGGGCGGGGTTGAAGCGCGCGTGGAAGTACCCGACCAAGGCGCTCACGAGCCCGGCCTGGTTGAGGAGGATCTCCTGAATGCGCGGCAGGGTGAGCGTGAGCCCGATCTGCCGGGCGTACCCACGATAGGCCCGGATGAGGTCGACGTCCTTCCACGGGATGTTCGCCGCGAGCAGGAGCCGGTTGAGGCTGTCGTCGGGCATCTTCTTGGCGAAGACGGCCTCCAAAGCCTCGACGAGCAGGGCCTTACGCTCCAAGAGCTGCGCGGTGGTGAGCCCGTTCACGCCCTGGATGCGGAAGGTGTCGATGTCCTTCGGATCGCCGCGCCGGGGGTGGACGGGGTCGCTGTATTGGTCGTAGATGAGCAGCCCGAAGTTGTCGAGGACGGGCAACATCTCGGAGAGGATGAGGTTCCCGAGCTGGTACAGGCGCAGGCTCGGGCGGCCCTTCTCGTCCAAGAACAGGTCGGCGACGATGGGGCGCGCGGGGGTGAGCTGCTCCAAGAACCCGATGTCGCTCGCGGCCCGGGCGACGGCGTTGTGGGCGGTGAACTCCTCGCCGAAGGCCTGGCCGTAGCGGGTGATCAGCGCGTCGGCCTGCTCTTCGCCGTGCTCGGCGACCAAGGCCTCATACAGGCCGTCCTCCCACGGCGTCGCCATGCGGCCCAGATCCGCGTGCAGCGCGGAGAGCTCCTCGGCGGACAGCGGCTTGGCGCCGGTGAGGTAGAAGTAGGCGAGCACCGTCTCGTAGCGGCTCACGAAGAGGCCGTGGTCGGAGTAGCTCGCCGAGGTGCGGGACTTGAGCGTGGTCTCCATGCGGCGGCGCAGGCGGTCGGAGTACTGCACCCGGGGCATCGCCGCGAGGAAGAACACCATCTGTGAGGCGGCGTTCTGGCTCAGGTGAACGCGGACCTCTTGCTCGGCCTCGGCGTCGAGCACGCGGTCCACCATCTCGGCGATCTCCTCGTAGCTCGCCGTGAACAGGTACTCCGTGGGCAAGGAGTCGAAGACGTTCGCCACGCCTTTGTAGCGCCACGAGCCCGGGCGGGACTCCTCTTGGCGCAGGATTCGGGAGAGCACCCGGCGCAAGATCGGCACGTTGCGCGAGGGCTGGGTGACGGCGCGGTAGGTGAACATGCCGCGCAGCACGAGCTCGTGGCTGGGGTTGCCCGCCTCATCGGGCAGGCGCACGAGGATCTCGTCGATCTGGCCGGAGCGGTGCACCGGAGACTCGACGGCGCCCTTGTGCACATGCACCGGGAGGTCGAGCGGGTTCTCGCCCCAGCTCGCCGTGTCCGCCGGAGCCCAGGTAGACACACCCTCGACCCGCTCAAATCCGAGGCGATCCTCGCCGCTCACCGTGCCCATGAACACGAAGTTGTCGGCGAGCAGCCAGGTCATGAAGTCGGCGGCCTCGCGGTAGGCCTCGGCGTTCGACGGGATGCGGGCGGCGACGCGGTTGAACAGGGTGGCCGCGCGCTCCACGGTCTGCGACATCGCCGTGAAGTCGCGCACCATCGCCTGGGCGAGGCGCAGGTTGCTCTCTAAGGCGGCCTGGGCGCTGGCGAGCACCTCGGGGCCGAGCTTGGAGGCCTCGATCTGAATCACGGACTCAAGGCGACCGGCGCCGCCGACGCTCGTGAGGCGGCCCTCCTCGTCGCGGGTGACCGGCATGACGGCGTTGACGCCGTTCTCATAGACCGCGCCCCGCGCGGAGAGCATCAGGCGCACGGTGTCGACGATGAAGGGCTGGTCGGGCATACAGGTGCGCACGACGAGGGAGTCTTCGCCCCGAAGCTCGGCCTCGACGTGGACGCTGTCGCCGGACCGGGTGGCGAGGCAACGGAAGAGCGGCAACAACGCGCGCACCGTGCCCTCGGCGCCATACCGGGCGACGAAGGGGGCGCGGACCTGCTTGGCCACGGCCTGAACGAAGTCTCGGAAGAGCCCGCGCTCGGACTCAGGCAGCTCAGCCGCCACCTCAGGCGCCGCACGGACGATCTTGGCCACTCGGGTCGAAGTCTCGACGTTGTTGCTCATGGTCTCCCTCGATCAGCTCGCGTCAGTGAATCACTGGATCTCTGGCTGTTCCCCCCTACTGCGCCGGGGCGTTCGGGACAAACCCTCCCGCGTCCGGGCGCTATCAAGAACTCGTCAATCCCCGCAGGAGCCCGTGCTGACTCAGGGATCCTGCAAGTCTTCAGGGCCGGTGGGATAGATCGCCCAGGCGTCACCTTTCCTGAGCTCCACCGCCGCGAGGTGCCCGCCGTAGTGGGACGAGATGCCGGTGTCGACGCCCAAGAGCGCCCCGCCGCAGCGTGTGGCGACCTTGCCCGTGCGCTGGGTGGTGTGGCCGACGACCATCCGCCGGGCCTTGAGCGAGCGCAGCGCCTTCGTCAAGTCCGCGCAGGCCGCCGGGTCTTCGCCTTGGAGGTAGCCCCGGAACCAGATCGGCGAGTCGTCGCCCAAGGCGTCGGGGGGCGCGCTGCCCGCGAGCACCGCCGGGACGAGGCCGTTGAGCCCCGCCTCGCCCAAGGCGGCATACTGCGGGGTGATGCCCCCGTGCACAAACGCCGTGCCGTCAACCACGGCGACGATCCCCAAGCCGCGCAGGTACTTGCCCAGCGCACCCGCCTCGGAGAACGCCGCCCGGCGCTCGGCCTCGCCGCCGAAGTCCGCCAAGTCCCCCTCGCTCACATAACGCCAGTCGCCCATGAGGTTCATGACCTCGTGGTTGCCCAAGAGCACGACGACGCGGCCCCCCGCGGCGGCGGCCTCGCCGGTGAGGCGCTCCAGAAGCTCCAGCACCTCCTTCGAGTCTGGGCCCCGATCGGTCGTGTCGCCGGTCTGCACCAAGGTGGCCGTGCCGCCCGACCAGCGCCCGGCGTCATCGACGAGCCCGGCGAGGCGCAGGACCGCGAGGGCCTGGGGCAGATCCGCGTGGAGGTCACCGATGGCCACGAGGCGCTCCAGGCTGCCCGCCGGGGGCGGGGCGGCGGGCGCGGCGGCGGCGACGGTCGCGGGCGCCACGCTGGGCGCGGCGGCGGGCGTGGACACCTCCGGGGTGGCACAAGCCGCGACGACGAGGCCGCTCCAGCCGATGGCGCTCCAGGTGGATATGTTGACGCGAGGCGCGCGCTGCATCGGGACTCCGGGCGATTGAGCGAGCCTCCCTAACTCGGAGCGTCACACGATGGATCGCCGTCAGGACGAGCGCACGAACGTCCCTGCCCTCCTCAAGATCATCGACGAGGCCAAGGCGCTGGGCGCCGAGCACGCGGAGCTGCTCGTCACCCGCACCGACCGGGCGGAGCACGTCTGGGCCGAGGGGCGCCGGGCCCCCACCAAACGAGACGCCAAGCACGTCATCAGCGGCGTCATCACGCTTCACGAGGGCCAGTCCGTCACCTTCACCCTGCCCGACCTCGTCGGCAAAGGTGTGAAGCCCGCCATCGAGGCGGCGATCGCCAAAGCGAAGAAGCTCCCCGCCGACGCCGATGGCGGCCCCGCCGAGCGTTACCCGATCACCCTGCGCGGGCTGAGCGTGGATGATCCCCGCTACCCGAACATCAGCGATGAGGACCGCGACGAGGTGCTCCTCATCAACCGCGAGGCCTGCGCCGAGTCCCCTGGCGTAGACCCCACCCGCATCACCTACCAAGAGCAGCGCCGCGCCCGCACCTTCGCGTCGAGCCGGGGCTTTGACTCCGCCGCCGCCGACACCCTCTACCACGTCATCGTCGAGGGTCGAGACAGCCACACCGGCCGGGTGCTCGCCCACTCCGCCGTCGCCCGAAACTTCGCGAACGTCGGCTCTTTGCCCTATGGGGTCGAGCTGACCCGCCGCCTCATGGAGCTGCGTGAGGAGGTGCCGATGCCTCCGGGCGAGCCCGCGCTCATCTTAGAGAGCCGCGTGCTCGCCGGGCTTCTGCGCTCCATCGCCCCGGCCTTCTCCGCCGAGCTCGTCGAGCGGGGCGCCAGCTTCGTCTCGAAGGCCCCCGGCGGGAAGCTGGGCAACTCGCGCATTCACCTCATCGACGACGGCGGCCTCACCGGCGCGCCCTACACCCTCGCCTTTGACGACCGGGGCGTGCCCCCGATGCCGATCCCCGTCATCCGCGAGGGCGTCCTCGGCGGGCTCTACCACACCCCGGCCACGGCCCGGCGGCACAACGCCCGGCCTACGGGGCACCAGCTCGGCGGCGCCTTGGTCCCGTCAAACCTCGGCTTTCGCGCGGGCAACCGCTCGCGCACCCAGATGCTCGGCGAGGTCAACCTGGCCCTCGCCTTTGATCACCTCACCGGCAAAGTCGACCTCAACAACGGCGCCCTCGACCTGCGCGGCCCGGCGCTCGTCTTGGAGCGCGGCCAGCATCGCGGCGCGGTGCGTGAGGTGCGCCTCAAGACGACCATCATCGAGCTGTTCACGAAGGTGGTCGAGGTCGCCTCGGATCAAGAGCGCCACGACGGCGTGGACTGCGCCACGACGCTCATCCGGGGCGTCCCCCTCGTCGCGACGGCGTCCTAACCCGCGAAGCCCAAGAGCCGCCCGCCCTGGTAGATGACGAAGCTCACCGCCCAGGCGAGGCTCGTCATGTACACGAAGAGGAACGCCGGCCAACGCCAGCCGCCGGTCTCCCGCTTCACCACGGCCAAGGTGCTCATACACTGGCAGGCCAAGGCGAAGAACGCCATGAGCGACATGCCCACAAGCGGCGTATAAACGGGCTTTCCGTCGTCGCGAAGCTCCGAGCGCATGCGCTCCCGCAGGGTGACGCTCTCCTCGTTCACGTCGCCGCCGACGCCGTACACCACGCCCATCGTCGAGACGAAGACCTCCCGCGCGGCGAAGGCGCCGATGAGCCCCACGCCGATCTTCCAGTCGAAGCCCAAGGGCTGAATCACCGGCTCCAGGGCGTGCCCGAGGCGCCCGCCATAGCTCCCACGAAGGCGCTCGCCGTCCCGAGCGGCGGTGAGCTCGGCGGCCTGCTCCTCAGTCGCCGCGGCGGCGATCTGGGCCTCGTAGTCCTGGGTGAGCTCCACGTCTTTGGGGAAGCTCAACAGCGCCCACAGCAGGATCGTGAAGCCCAAGATCACCGTGCCGGCCTCTCGCAGAAACATCGAGGCCCGGGAGGTCATCATGCGCAGCACGTCGCGCAGCCGGGGCGCCCGGTACGGCGGAAGCTCCAGCACCAAGGCCACGTTCGGCGCCTTGAGCACCGTGCGGGAGAGCACCCAAGCCGCCGAGAGCGCCATCACCACCGAGAACAGGTACATCGCCACCATCAGGAGGCCCTGCACCGGCACCACACCCCACAGGCGATCCGGCGGGAACAAGGCGCCGATCATCAAGGTGTAGATCGGCAGCCGCGCCGAGCAGGTCATCAACGGCACGACCATCATCGTGAGCAGGCGGTCGCGCTGGCGCTCCATGGTGCGTGTGGCCATCACCGCCGGGATCGCGCAGGCGAAGCCCGAGAGCATCGGCACAAAGGCCCGCCCGTTGAGGTTCATCAGCCGCATCACCCGGTCCATCAGGTACGCGACCCGGGCCATGTACCCCGAGTCCTCCAGCAGCCCGAGCATAAAGAACAGCAGGAGGATCTGCGGCAGGAACACCACCACCGAGCCCATGCCGCCGATGACGCCGTTCACCAAGAGGTCGTTGAGGATGCCCGGCGGCAGGCTAGAGGCGATCAGGCCGCCCAAGGCGCCGAACACGTCCTCAATGAGCGTGATCGCGGGGTCAGCCCAGGCGAAGAGCGACTGAAAGACCACAAACATGATGCCCAAGAACACCACAAAGCCGAAGACCGGGTGGATGAGCACGGCGTCGACGCGGTCGGTGAGGCTGCGCTCGGGTGGGCCGCTGAGCAGCGGGGCGATGTGCTCGTCCAACCAGCGGTATCGCGCGGTGATGACCTCCTCGTCGATCGCCTCGCCGCCGGGCCCGCCCAGGAGCGCCGCCGCGCGCACCGCCGCGGGCACCCCTTGGAGCTCGTCGTCTTCACTCACGGACATCAAGGCCCACAAGGCCAAGGCGTCGTCTTTGGGCCAGCCCGCCGGGGCGGCGGCGGTCACGCGGTCCATCACCTCGCGCAGGGCCGCCGAGGGCGTCCACCGCCAGCGCGGGGCGGCGTCCGGCGTCGCGAGCCGGTCCCGGATCAGCTCGACCAAGGCCGACACGCCCTCGCCGCTGCGGGCGACGACGGGCGCGATGGAGCACTGCAGCGCCGCGCCGAGCCGGTGGGGCTCCGGCAAGATGCCCCGGGCCTCGTCCATCATCGTGAGCGCGATGACGAGGTTCACGCCGAGCTCTTGAAGCTGGAGGGCGAGGTAGAGGTTTCGCACGAGGTTCGTGGCGTCGACACACAACACGACGAGATCAGGGCGACGCCCGCCGCCTAAGCCGGTGAGCTCCCGCACCGCGATCTGCTCCTCCGCCGATCGCCCGACGATGGAGTAGGTGCCCGGAATGTCAACGAGGTCCGCCTCTTGGCCAGCGCCCAGCGTCATCGTGGCGACGCGGCGCTCGACGGTGACGCCGGGGTAGTTGCCCACCCGGGCCCGGGAGCCGGTGAGGTGGTTGAACAGCGTCGTCTTGCCGGTGTTGGGGTTCCCGGCCAGGGCGATGAGCGGGCGCGCCTCACTCATGCCTTCACCCACACCACCTCGGCCTCGGCCCGGCGGATCGAGAGCCGACAGCCGCGCACCTCCAGCTCGATGGGGTCGCCCAAGGGCGCCGTCTTGCGCTTCTGCACCGCCGAGCCGGGCACCAGCCCCAGCTCCATCACCCGCCGCCGAAACGCGCGGTCGCCGCCGATGCGGGTGAGCAGGGCCGTGGCCCCCGTCGCCAGGGACGCCAAGGGGATCTCATCCGTCTGATGCCGCTCGGCCATGTTCGCCTCGGGAGCGCCGCCGCTCTTGAAAACGACTTTCAAGAGCGACATACCACAGCCCCAAGCGCCTCGCCACCTCCGCCGCGCCTCGGGCACGGTAGAATGAGCGGGGCTGTTGGACGCCCACAAGGAGCCCCCGATGCCCACGATCACCGCCCTCACGCTCCTGTGGTTCGCCTGTTTGCCCGCCCCTTCTCCCGGGCCCAGCGCCGCCGAGCGTCTCACCTTGGCCGCGCCGACGCTCACCGAGATCAACGAGGCCCAGGCCGTGATCACGGTCACTCTGCGCTTGGGCTCGGCGAGCGACCCCACGGGCAAAGAGGGGCTCTCCGGGCTCCTCGCCGCCTTGATCACCGCCGACGCCAACGCGCGCCTCGGGAGCCTGGGCGGCCAGGCCTCTCACCGGGTCACCCGCGAGCTGGCGTCGTTCACGGTCATCGGCCCCGGAGACGCCGCTGGGGCCTTGGCCGAGGCCCTCGGCGCCGCGATCACCACGCCCACCCTCACCCAAACAGGCCTGGAGGCCGCCCGAGGCGCCGCCTTGGCCGCCCTCGCCGAGCCCGACCCAGAGAGCCTCGCCGCCTGGGGCCTCATGGCCTGGCTCTACGAGGCGCACCCCTACCGGCACCCGCCTGAGGGTCGAGTCGGCGCGCTCGCCACGCTCAGCCTCGACGACGTTCGCGCCCAGCACGGCGCCCGGGTGGTGCGCAGCGGGGCGTTCTCCGGGG
>JBEAVX010000131.1:0-3711 GCA_041160755.1 Pseudomonadota bacterium | reverse complement strand
GGGCGGACGGACTTCCGCGACCGCATCGAGCGCCCCGTGGCGGACGGCGTGAAGGGCGCGGCCGAGGCCCTGCGCCGCCGGGTGCGCCCCTTCGTGCTGCGCCGCCGCAAACAAGAGGTCGCGAAGGATCTCCCGCCGAAGACCGAGCTGACCTTACGCTGTGAGCTGCCCGAGGCCCAGCGCGCGGTGTATGACGCCGTCGCCCAGGCCGCCCGGGCCGAGGTGGTCAAGCTCGTCGGCGGCGGGCGCACGCTTGAGGTGCTGGAGCTGCTTTTGCGGCTGCGCCAAGCGGCCTGTCACCCCGCGCTCTTGCCAGGTCAACGGCCGGGGGTGCCTTCAGGCAAGCTCGACGTGCTCCTCGATCAGCTCGATGAGGTGGTGTCCGAGGGGCACAAGGCGCTGGTCTTCTCGCAGTGGACGTCGTTCTTGGACCTGATCGAGGCCGCGCTCCGCGAGCGCCAGCTCAAGACCTGCCGGCTGGACGGCGCCACCCGGGACCGCGCCGCCGTCGTGCGCGCCTTCCAGGCCGAGGACGGCCCGCCGATCTTCTTGTTGAGCCTCAAGGCCGGCGGCACCGGGCTCAACCTCACCGCGGCGGACTACGTCTTTCACGCCGACCCCTGGTGGAACCCCGCCGCCGAGGCCCAGGCGACGGATCGTGCCCACCGCATCGGCCAAGACAAGCCGGTGTTCTCGATGCGCCTGATCGCCTCGGACACCGTCGAGGAGCGCATTCTGGAGCTGCAAGACAAGAAGCGGGCGCTGGCGGAGGCCGCGCTCGGCGAGGGCGAGCTCGTGGAGGGCCTGAGCCGGGATGAGCTGCTCGCGCTGTTTGACTGAGCCCCGGGTGAGGCGGGGTATACTCCGGGCGATGCCAAAGACACGCCTCGCCGTCGCCCTCACGCTCTTGATCCCGCTCACCCTGGCCTGCGGCAGACGTGGGCCCAACGCCAACGACGCGCCCTTGACCCCCGCCGAGCGGCTGACCGCCTTGGTGAGCCCGGCGACGACGGTGGAGTACACCGAGGTCACCGCCGTGAACCTCAGCGCCGATCGCCAGCGGGTCGCGGTGATCGACCGCTGGAGCCCGCCGACGATCACCGGCGACACCTCGCTCTACGAGGTGACGACGGTGGAGCGGGGGCCCGACGGCGCCGAGCGGAGCCGGGAGCGCGCTCGGTATGAGCTTGGCCCCGAGGGCTGGCGGCTTCTGGGCACCGAGGTAAACGGCAGGGCCTACGCCGCGTTTGAGCCGCCCCAGGTCATCTTGCCCGCCGACGCCAAGGTGGGCGCGTTCTGGACCGCCAGCCACCGCGTCGGCGACGCCACCCGGGAGCGCTCCTGCGGGATCACGCCGTCGGGCGCCTGCGAGGGCGGCCTCGTCTCGGCCTGCGTCACGACCATGGGCGACCGCAGCGTCACGCTCAACCAGCACTTCTGCCCGGGGCTCGGCTGGGTGGGCTACACCGGCGAGGTCGAGCTGCCCGGCGGCGCCCAGATGTTCCTCCGCTCGGAGAGCGCCCGGCGCGACGGCCGCCCGCTCCCGGAGATCCCGGAGGAGTAGGGGACCGCCAGGTCGGTGTTTAGGGGCTGTCCTCGTCCGCCTCCTTGGCGACCCTCGCCCCGGCGGCCCAGGCGTCCAGCCGCGCGAGGAACAAGGCGTGCAGGGCCTCGGGCTCCATGGCGTCGGGGCGACCGCTCACGAGGCCGGTCAAGGGGTCTCGCAGCTTGGGCGGGCTCAGCTCCACCCGGCGCACGATGGCGTCTACGGGGGCTGGGGCCTTGTTCCAGGCCGGCGCGAGGTCCAGGGCCAGCTCTCGGGCCTCATTCAGCGGGAGCGCACACTGAACGATGAGCCCGCCCTCACACTCCACCCGAGCGCGGAGCTTGCCGCCGAGCTGGCCGTCGGCCTTGAGCGCCTTGTGCGCCTTCACCCGGGCTTCAGCGCGCTCGTCTGTCCACGGCGCCACACGCACCCGGGCCACGGCGCTGAGGCCCTCGGCGTCACGAACGCGGTGGAGGCCCGCCTCCAGGCGCAGGAGCCCAGCGGCGTAGGGGCCCTTCACGGCGATCATGCCCGGCTCGTTGTCCTCTTTGGGCTCACGCAGGATCACGACGGTCATGCGCTGGGACTCGGCCCAGGCGGTGTATTTGCTGATGAGCAGATCGCGCGCTGCGCGGCCCCGGGCGCCGATGGGCGTGAGCTCGACGATGGCGTCCCACAGGCCGTCCCAGCCGAGGATGACCAGCTCGCGGTGGGCGCGGTCGAGGTTGGCCCGATAACGCTCCAGATCGTTGGCGAGGCGCTCAAACCGCTCGCGGCGGGGGTTTCGTCCGAGCTCGGTGAGCATCTGGTCGCCCCAGGCGCGCAGGTTGTCGAGGCGGTCGATCACCTGGCGGGCGCGCTCCAGGTCACGCATGGCCCGGGACGCGCCGACGATGTCCGCCCAGAAGTCGGGGCGGTCCCGCATGGCCTCTAGGCGCGCCCGGCCCTCGATCAAGATCGGCTCCTTCGCGGCGGCGGCGAGGCTCTCCACACGCTCCCGCAGGGCCTCAAGCTCGGCGCGCACCTCGTCGCGGCCCAGGCGGCGGCCTGACTCCACCTTCACCGGGGCGCGCTCGGCGCGGCTCTCGCGGCTGGTGTCGCTGTCGAGGAGCCGCACCCGAATCTGGCCCTCTTTGGCGGAGATGCGCAGGATCTGACCGGCCTCGACGGGCTCCTCCATCAAGGTGAGCGCCAAGGGCACGACGAGGTGGTGCTGCAGCTCTCGTTTGAGGGCCCGGGCGCCGTAGCGGGGGTCAAAGCCGCGCTCGATCACGAGGTCCAAGGCCGCGTCGTCCACCTCGACGACGAGATCTCGGCCGGTGATGCCCTCGCGGGCGAGCACCCGGCGCAGCTCTTGGCGGGCGATCTCGCGGACCTGCTCCCGAGTGAGCGGGTGGAAGATGACGACGTGCTGAAAGCGGTTGAGGAACTCGGGGCGGAAGTGGCCCTCCAGCGCCCGGGTGACGTCGCGGCGGCGGATGGTGGCGTCTTTCGCCGAGGCGAAGCCCAAGGCGCGCTCGGCGTCCACGGCGCCGACGTTCGATGTGGCGATGACCAAGGTGGAGCGAAAGTCCACCGTCGGCCCGCCCGGCGGGGTGAGGCGGCCCTCGTCGAGCAGAGGCAGCAGGAGATCCCAGACGTTCGGGTGCGCCTTCTCAAGCTCGTCGAGCAGCACGACCTGAAACGGCTGGGCGCGCACCGGATCCACCAGAGCGGCGGGGCGACCTGGCTCTCGGGCCGAGCCCAAGAGCGTCTCGAAGGAGTGGAAGTCTTTGAACTCCGAGAGGTCAAAACGCAGGAGGCGCTCTGGACCGCCGAAGAGGTAAGTCGCGAGCGCCCGGGCGAGCTCGGTCTTGCCGACGCCGGTGGGCCCCACAAAAAAGAAGGTGCCGATGGGGCGGCTGGGGTCGTGCAGCCCGGCCTTGAACAGGGCGATGGTCTCTAGAACGGCCTCGATGGCCTGGGGCTGGCCGATGATCCGCTCTTGAAACCACTGGCGGATCTCGCGGCCCGGGCGGGTGGAGCGCCGAGAGACGACGAACTCGGGCAGGCCCGTGGCCCGGCACAAGGCGCGCTCGACGCCGTCGGGGGAGAGCGTGGCCTCGCCGCGGTGCATGAGCTCTTGAAGCTGGCGAAGGAGGTCAAGGGCCGGGGCGGGCTGGGGC
>JBEAVX010000123.1:0-2694 GCA_041160755.1 Pseudomonadota bacterium | reverse complement strand
GACCCGCCGTGGAGCCCGGAGCACATCGCCCCCGAGGCCCGCGCCGGGCTCTGAGTCTAGCGCTCTCCGCGTCAGGGGGCGTCGTCGAAGCGGCGCTCCCGGGCGAGGTTCGCGTCAGCGCCGGACTCCACGAAGCCGCCATCGGCGGAGAGCTCGCCCTTGCCGCAGCCCGCAGAGACCATCTGGTCGTAGTTGTCGGGGTCGCAGGCTGTGATGAAGCCGAGCAACAAGAAGCGGCTGGGCACCTCATCCAAGTTGAACCCTCGGGCGAAGAGGCTCTCCAGGCGCAGCAGATCCGGCGCCAGGGGCAGGGCTTTGGGGCGCAGACCTTGGCGAATGAACGACGGGATGAGCGCGGCGCGGGCGAGGTGAGGAGACGACTCCGCCCGCTCGGCGTACCGATCACAGGCGTCGGCCAGGCGTGAGAGGTCCAGCGCGTCTGAGATCGGCTTGTAGCCGCCTTTGCCGTCGCGGCTGAGCAGATAATGCTGCACATACAGACACTTTCGCACCCGCATCGCCGAGAGCATCGTGAAGTAGATCTTGTTGAAGTCACGCACGTCTTGGCGCCGCACGGCGGGCTCCTGGGCGCAGAGCAGGTCGAGCACCTCATCGGGCATGAGCGCCTGCTCCGCGAAGTCCCCCGACGCCCGGGCGCTGCCCAAAGAACGCAAGCCCAGATAAAACACCTCCCGGATGTGGCTGTTCTCGGGCTGGAGGGCGAATCGTAAGGTCTCGCCGACCTGCTCCTCGTTGATGTCTTTGCCGATCACGACGATGAGGCTCACGGCCACGCCGATCTCACGCAGGTTCTTGAGCGCCGCCAGCCGCGCCTTGAGCAAGGGCCGCCCGCGCAGCGTGACGTTCGCCTGCTCGTTCAGGCCGTCAAACTGTAAGAACACCTCGCTCACCCCGGCCTCTTTGAGCGCGCGGACGAACGAGCGGTTCGCGAGCTTGAGGCCGTTTGTGTGCAGCGCCGCGGTGTGCCCGGCGGCCTTCACCCGGCGCACCCAGTCGAGGAGATCCTCGCGTAAGGTGGGCTCGGCGGCCATGAGGTCGATCTTGAGGCCACGCTTCGCGCGCAGGAGCTCCTCCAGGCCGCTCAGCGGGAGATCGGGGGTGTCCTGGGTGTTCGCCTTGGCGAGACAGATCGGGCAGGTGAGGTTGCACCGCTCGGTCATTCGTACGATGTAGTCGCGCTGGGGGCGGGTGTCGCTGTTCACCTTGAAGAAGAAGCGGTCGAGCTCGGCCCACTCCGCGCCGTGACGGCTGAGGAGCTGGGTGGTCTCGCCGTGCTCGGGGCATCGTTTGACGAGCAGGGCCTCACCGTGTCGGATCATCACCGCGGCGGGGACGTCCGTGAGGCAGGTGGAGCAGGCGCCGCGCGTCTCTCGCACCAGCTCGTCGCCGTCGGGCGCCGTCGGCGCAGGCGCCTCTTCGACGTCTCCCCCCAGCGCCGCGCGCTCCAGAGCCACCGCCGCCGGGAACAGCAGGGTGTCCTCGGTCTCCGCGTGGACGCTCAGATCGTCGAGCATGGCCAACAGATCCGCCTCCAGAGGCCCCGCGTCTCTCGCGGCCTCGCGCAGCGCCGTCTCCAGCAGGCGAATCTGCTCGTGTTCGTGCTGCATCTGCTGAATGGGGCCAAAGAGCCCGCAGCCCTGCCCCCCTTCGCCGCCACAGAGCGCGAAGATCGCCGGGAAGAGGATGCGCTCCTCTTTCATCAGGTGGTCATCGAGGAGCGACTTGAGGTGAAGAAATGGCGCGCGGAGCGAGCGCGGCGCGGCGCTGAGCGCGGCGTCGAGGCGAGGGAGCTCCCGGTGCAAGAGCGCGTGGTGGGTGCGCAGGATGTGCTCGGCGAGGGTAGACAGCTCGGCGGGGGTCATCGTCATGGCGCGCTCCGTTGGGGGACGAGGTTCACCAGGGCCTCTTTGAGCGCGGCGGGCTGCAACGAGAACATGCCCTGGACCTCGGTGAAGCAGGTCGCGAGGCAGGCCCGGCAGGGCGGGGCGGTGAGGCGCTCAAACGCGGCGGCGAAGCCCTCGGTGACGACATTAGGGGGGTTCTTTCGATCGGGCCACAACGAGCAGGCGAAGAGCTGGCCCTCGGGGTCAATGTTCACCCACAGCTCCCCGGCGAGGCAGCGCGGGAGCTGCGGGCGGTACGAGCAGCGTTGGCCGTAGTCGGGCCAGTGAATGAGGTGCTGTAAGGTGCGGCGGCTGACGGCGACGGGGCGCCCAGCGTCTTTGGCCGCCAGCAGCGCCCGCAGGGTGTCTCTCAGCGCCTCGGGCTCGGGCGACAAGGAGCCTACGCTTGAGGAGGCCACGCCCGGCGGGTGATGAAGCACCTGAAACGCCGCCTTACCGCCCGTCGCCTCGGCGAGCTCCAAGATCATCCCCACGTCGCCAAGATTGTGCCGGGTGAGCACGGTGAGCGTCCAGAACGGCTTTTTCATCTCAGCCGCGCGATGCATCGCCGCCATCACCTTGTCATACGCGCCCGCCTCACGGTTCAGCTCGTGGTTTGTGCGGGATCCGTCCAACGAACAAACGACGTGGTCCAGGTTGTGTAGCTCTTGGGCCCGCTTGGGGAAGAGGTAGCCGTTGGTGTCGAGGCTCGTCCAGAGGCCCCGGGCGTGGGCGCGGTCAATCAAGGCGCCGAGGTCCGGGCGCAACAACGGCTCACCACCCCAGAAGC
>JBEAVX010000118.1:0-8128 GCA_041160755.1 Pseudomonadota bacterium | reverse complement strand
CTCTTCGGCGTCCGCCTTGGCCTTCATCGCGGCGAGCTCGTCCGGGGGAATCACGAAGTAGTCCTCCCACTCGATGCTGAGCTCCAAGACCGCGCGCTGCTGGCGGCGCTGGTGCTCGGAGTAGCCGATGCCCCCGGCGACGCTGAGCAGCGTGACGGCGCCAAGGAGGATCGACCGTCGCCGCCGGGCGCGCTGCGTGTTGGCCTGCGCGGCGGCCTCCTGGGCGCGCTGGGCGACGCCGGGGTCGGTCGCCGCGTCTTCGCCGGGGATGACGTTTAAGCAGTGAGGACAAGGCCCACCGTCGCGGGTGAGCGCCGCCTCCACCGGCCCCTTACAGAACGGACAGGTCGCCAAAACGCACCTCCGAAGGACAGATCCCGGCGGGTGTGAGGCCGTCGCCCCGCGTCATTCTTGGGCGTCCAGGGGCAGGCGGACGATGACGGTCTGGACCTTGTGGACGGGTTGGAACCGAAGGCGCCGCGTGGTGACGGCGACGCAGCTCTCCAGGAGTCCCCGCGTCTTCGTCTCGCCTGTCAGCTCGATGATGGAGGTGGTGCCGTCGGGCTTGACGGTGAAGGTGAGGGTGCGTGGGCCCACGAGCTCGGGCTCCTCGCGCCGCGCGACCTCGTAGCATCGGCGGAATCGGGCCTCGCTCCGCGCCAGGGTGCTCTTGATCATCTGATCAATCTCGGCCGGATCGGTGAGCGAAGGCGGCGCGAGCCTGTTGGCGGCGGGCCCGAAGGGCAGCTTGAAGGTGACGGGCTGTGGCCTGTGGATCGGCTGGAACCTCCAGCCCTGCACCAGCTCGGTGAGACAGCCCTCGAAGGCGGCGTCTTGTTGGGTGTCCCCGATCACGACCCCCTCCGCCGTGCTGCCGTCAGGGAGGACGGTGAAGCTGAAGGCCCACCAGCCGTCGAGGCTTGGGCTGGCGCGCCGCGCGGTCCGGTAGCAGGCGGTCGTCTCGGGCAAAGAGCGCTCCAGCCGGCTCTGGATCATCCAGCCGACGTCGAGCTCGCTGGTGAGCGTCGGGAGCGATGGCCTCGCCGGGGGTGTGGGGCGCTCGCGCTCCTCCTGCTCGATCACGAGGTCGCCCATCGCGGCGCCCGTGGCGCAAATGCTCCCTTTGGCCGTGGTGGCGTCGAGGAGCGCGTCCCCCCACTGCTCGTTCAAGTCGAGCACAGGATAGGGCCGGTGGCGCAGGTGATCGGCGAAGGCGACGCCGAGCAGGGCGCTGAGCGACGCCCCGGCGGCGAAGACGAGGGGCCACCGACGCCGCGCCGCGCGGGGGAGCGTCCGCGCGCAGTGAGGACAAGGCCCACCGTCGCGGGTGAGCGTCGCCTCCACCGGCCCCTTACAGAACGGACAGGTCGCCAAAACGCACCTCCGAAGGACAGATCCCGGAGGTGCCTAGGTGGATCAGCCCGCCGAGTCGAAAGGTAGTGTAAACGAGACGGGCTGGGGTTTGTTGATCGGCTGGAAGGCCCAGTTGCGAACACGACCGGCGAGGCAGGCCTCGAAGGCCGAGTCCCGCATGGTCTCGCCCTTCACGACGATGTTCTGGGTGGTGCCGTCGGTGCCGATGGTGAACTCGAACTTCCACCGGCCCGCGAGGTTCGGCGTCGCCCGCAGCGCGCTCTCGTAGCAGTACTTGATCTGGCCCATGTTCCGCTTCATGGCGGTCTTGACCATCTTGTCGATCTCGGCCTGGTTGGTGAGCGTGGGGAGATCACGCTTCACGGCCGTGCTGGGCCCGACGCCGACGCTGGGGCCAGCGCCGACGGAGAGCGGGGCCATCGTCGTCTGGGCGACGGGGGCGCTGCCCGTGGAGCCGCCGCCGTCGTTCGTGCTCAGGCGGCCGTCGTCGAGCTGGGCCAAGGCGTCGTCTTCGCGGGGGCGGTACTCGCCGCTGCCCGAGGCTTTGCCGCCGCTCTTGGGCTTGTTGCCGCCGGTCTTCGCCGCCAAGGCGACACGCTCGGCCTCCTCTTGGGCCTTCACCTCGGCTTCAGCCTGGGCGAGCTCCTCGGGGGAGATGACGAAGAACTCGTTCTCGAAGCTCAGCTCAAGCACGGCGTACTGGAGGCTTCGTTGGTACTCGGTGTAGCCGATGCCCCCAGCGATGCTGAGCAGCACGGCGGCGGCCAAGGCGATGGAGGTGATCTTTCGTTTGCGCTGGGCGGCCGCGTTGGCGGCGGCCTCTTTGGCGCGAAGGGCCACGCCGGGGTCGGTCGCCGCGTCTTCGCCAGGGATATCGTTCAGGCAATGAGGACAAGGACCGCCGTCACGGAGCAGCTCGGCGGACACTTGATTCTTGCAGAATGGACACTGCCCCATCCAACCTCCGGGATGCGTGGGCTCGGGGATGCCCGAGCGGGCGCGATGAGTGAGAGCGGGGCAACCGTAGCACCTCAGGAGGGTTCCAGGCAAGCACCTGCCCCGGCCACGGCTGCATCAGGTTACCAGACCCAGGCGAGCGGCGCCGTGTTCCCAGAAGCTCGCCGAGGATTCAGATGGGCTCCACGAGGGATTTTCTGCGCTCTGCGCTCACCGACGCCTTGCTCCCGGTGACCCGGCAGCTCTTGGAGGACGTGGTGATGGAGCTGCTCACCGACCGTCAGGTGCCCTCGCGGAGCGACTTTCAAGACCTCCGTGACCTCTGCAACTCCCTGCGTGGTCAGGTGAGCGCGAGCGGCGCTTTGGTCAAGCGGGCGCAGACCCAAGTGGAGGAGCTGACCGCGGCCTTGGCCGCCTCCGAGACCGCCCGCGCAGACCTGGCGAGGCGCGTCGCGTCTCTGGAGGCGCGGCTTGAGGCGCCTCCGGCTCCGGCGGATCGCCCCGCCGCGCGGCGCAAACGCAGCCCGGCCGAGTAGACGGCCCCGATCACGGCGCGATGAGGCCGTACTGGGTGTCGAGCACCACGACGAGCAGGTTGCAGGCCGCGTGAAAGAACGCCGGGGCCAAGACCCCGCCCGTGCGCTCGCGCAAGAGCCCGAACAAGAGCCCCGGGAAGAAGATCGCCGGGTGCCACCAGCGCAGCACGACGAGGCTGTGGCCGAAGGCGAAGTAGAGCGCCGTCACGAACAACGACGCCCCAAACGCCGCGCCGCCGACCAGGTAGGGCCGGTGGAAGACCTCGTTGAGCCGGGTCTGCATGTAGCCCCGGTAGAAGAACTCTTCAGGGATCGCCACGAAGAAGACCTGGTAGAGCACGAGCGTGATCAGCTCGTCGGGCAGCCGATCCCACTGGGGGCTGTGGTCAAAGAGCGTGGTCTGGTAGAGGTGATAGCCGATGAGCCAGGGCACGAGGATCACGCCCATGAGCGCGGCGGCCTGGCCGAGCGCCTGCCCCCAGGCCCCGACGTCACGAAAGGCCGGGACGTAGAGCCGGTAGTCGTAGGAGTCCACGCCCCGCCAGCGGCACAAGGCCACGGGCGCGTAGATGAACAGGCAAGGCACCGCCGCCAAGGTCCAGTCGGGCAGGCCGAGGCCGGTCTGGGCGGCGACGACGGCGCGGATGAGCAGGTTCGTCACCAGCCACAGCAGGGTCAGCTCGATGAAGACCTTCCGCCGGGCGCCCGAGGAGGTGTCGCTGGGGCGGTCACCCAAGGGGAGCGACGGGGCGGCGTCGGCGTCGCTCACGAGGCCTTCACCGCCGTCGAGAGCCCGCCCATCTGGTAGCCCGCGAGGTCCACGGTCACCCAGCGGAAGCCCTCGCGCTGGCAGACGCCGATCAGCGCCTCGCGGATGCCCTCGGAGACGAGCACGGGGAGGTCTTCAGGGGCGACCTCGACCCGGGCCATCGCCGCGCCGTCGAGCTCGTGGTAGCGCACCCGGAGCTGGCGCAGGCCGAAGCCCCGCAGGAGGCTCTCGACCCGGCGCACCTTGTCGACGCGATCCAGGGTGACCCGGGTGCCGACGGGGAAGCGGCTGCCCAGACACGCGAAGGAGGGCTTGTCCCACACCGGCAGGCCGAGGGCCTGGGCGGCCTCTCGCACCATGGCTTTGGTCATGCCGACCTCGACCAAGGGGTGCCGCACGGCGCGCTCGGCGCTGGCCTTGAGGCCCGGGCGGTGGCCGCCGAGGTCATCCACCAGGGTGCCGTCCATCACCCAGGCGAGGCCCTCCCGGGCGGCGACGTCTTGGGCCAAGGTGAACAGCTCGGACTTGCAGAAGTAGCAGCGGTCCCCGGCGTTCGCGGCGTAGCCTTCGCTGAGGAGCTCGTTGGAGCCCACGATGAGGTGCCGCGCGCCGAGCTGGGTGGCGACCTGCTCGGCCAAGGCGCGCTCTTCGGGGGGGAAGGTCGGCGAGTCGGCGGTGAGGCCCAGGGCCCGGTCGCCGAGCTGCTCATGGGCCACGGCGAGCACCAGCGCCGAGTCAACGCCGCCGGAGAAGGTCACGAGCGCGCTGCCCGCGTCGCGCATGAGCTGCCGCAGGCGCTCCAGAGCCTCGCTGGTCATTCTCTCCGCTCCTCAACGGTGTGAGGGCCCAAGGTAGCGCGTTCAGCCGAACAGCGCGCGCTGCACCTCGACCCCAAACGCGGCCGGGTCCACGGCGCGGCGCACGCTGCGGTGGTAGCCGCCCCGGGCGTCACGATCGGTGAGGTCGATCAGGGCGCCCACCCCGGTCGTCTCGCCGTTGGGCCCGGCCACGACCCGCACCACGGGGCGATCCGGGGCGCGCTCGTCGGTGGGGCTGAGGTAGACCACGGCCAGCTCCCCGGTCGAGAGCAGCACCGTGGCGCCCAAGGGCCAGCGCCCCAAGAGCCGCTGGAGCTGGCGCACGAGCGCCGGGTCGAGGCCACGCCCGGCGTCCTCTTGCAGCTTGGCCAGGGCCTCGTCGGGCAGGAGCCCCGCGCGCCAGGGCGTCGTCGTGGTCAAGGCGTCGAAGGTCTCACAGACGGCGAAGATCCGGGTGAGCAGGTGCTGATCGAGGGGCGCCAAGGTCTTGGGCGCGCCGGACTGGTCGGCCTTGCGGTGGTGCTCAAAGGCGAGGCGCAGGCGGCGGCGGGCGGTCAACGAGAGGCGACCGGCGGTGAGCGTGAGCCGCGCCGCGTCCAGGGGGTGCCGGTCGATGAGCGCGCGCTCCTGGGCGGTGAGCGGGCCGGGCTTCTCGCGCACGGCCTCGGGCACGAGCGCCATGCCCAGATCGGCGCAGACCGTGGCCTGGGCGAGATCCATCAGGGCGCTGCGGCTGAGTCCGATCCGCCGCCCCAAGGCCAGGCCCAAGAGGAGCGTGTTCACGACGTGGCGCGGCAGGTAGGGCCCGCCTTGTTTCCAGGCGACCAAGGCCAAGACGAAGCGGGGCTCGGTGAAGACCTGATCGACGAGGGCCTGGAGCACCTTCGTGAGCCCCGCCGGGAACGCCCCGCCGAGCTTCTCCGCGTCTTGGCCGTGCAGGCGGATGACGAGCTCGATGGCCCGGACGTAGAGGCTCAGGGCCCGGGAGGCCTGCACCATGAGGCTCTGCCCCGCGCCGCCGCCCGCGCCGCCGATGCCCGCGCCGCCCAGCCGCATGATCGGCAGCACCCGCACGCCGCTGCGCTCACCCAAGGCGAGGTTCACCCGGTGGTGGGCGTCGGGGTCGGGCGTGGCGCCGGCCTCGATCACCGGCTGCTGCTGGAGCACGATGATGAACCGCCGCCAGGTCTCGACGTCCGTCGTCGCCGTGAGCTGAATCCCGCCGAGCTGCCAGTCGCGCAGGGCGCGCATCGTGTCGGCCACAGGCGCCGAGGCCGACTTGTCGAGGTGCAGGCGCTGCTCGTTGAGGTGCACGATGTGCTCCTCGCCGATGAGGTTGACCTCGCCGATGAGGTCAAACAGGGCGTTCGCCGCCTGGGCCGCCGTGCGTAAGGAGAAGTCCATCGCCCGGTTCTCGGGGCTGTGGATCTGGGCGGTGCGCAAGAGCACGGCCACGCGGTAGGTGAAGCGCTGGCCGAGCTCTTGGAGCCGCTGGTTGGCCCGGCGGGTGCTCGTGGACGGCGGGGTCGGTGGTGTGGACATCGCTCAGCCCTCCTTGCTCTGCTGGCCCAAGGCTTGGCTCACGGCCTCTAGCTCGGGCCGGGCGCGCAGCGCCTCGGTGAGCACCCGCTTGCCGCCGTCGCTCTGGGTGCGCTTGAGGGCGGTGATGAGCAGGCCGTCGAGGTTGGGGTGGTCTCCGCCGAGGCTCACCTCCTTCAAGATGAGCTTGCGCAACAGCGGCACGGCCTGGCCTCGCCCGACCATCGCGAAGGCCAAGAGCCACGCCCGCAGCTCGGCCTCTTCGACCCGGGCGAGCTCGGGGCTCAACAGGTGGGCCTCCATCACGTTGAGCTGGGTGGGGTCGCGGTAGATGGCGAGGTAGCGCAGGGCCTCTTGGCGCACCCGGGGCGCGGCGTCGCCGAGGCTGTCCAGCACGGCCTGCTTGATGCCCGGGGACTGGTGCGGGCGCAGCGCACGAAGGGCCGCCTCTCGCACCCGGGGCTCGGGGTCTCGCACCCGGGCCATACAGGCGCCGATGGCCTGGGGCGCCTTGAGCCGCGACAAGGCCAAGAGCGGCCCCACGGCGCGCGCGCCCTCGGCCTTCTCGACGGCGGTGAGCACGGCCTTCTCGTCGTAGTCCATGAGGCCCAGGTTCACGTCGGCGGCGACCTGGGCGAGCTCGGCGTCGTCCAAGGCGGCGCAGAGCTGCTCAAGCTGGGGGCGGTGCTGGGGCTCTAGCGGGGAGAGCAAGGTGAACAGCGGGCCTTTGGCGCGGCCCGGCTCGGCGAGCTGGTTCAGGGCGTAAGCGAAGGACTCCCGGCTCTTGTCTTGGACCAGCTCGGCGAGGCCCCGGCGCAGGGCCTCTCGGGCGGTGAACTCGGGCAGCACGTCGCCGTCGAGGAGCGCCAACGACCGGCGCACCAAGGCGGCGGCGCCGACGGGGTCCGCGGCCATCAACAGGCCGATGGCCTGGGAGGCGAGGGCTCGGCCGATCTCTTCGACCTGCTCGGATCGGCGCTCGGCCCAGAGCAGCTCCAGGCAGAGGTTGCCGAGCTCTTCAGCGTCCAGGTCTTGGCCTTGGTTGATGCGGCTCACCTCGGCCTGCAGCTCTTTGAGCAGGCGGGGGTCCTCGGGCAGGGCCTCGGCGTCGTCTACGAGCTCCTCCGTCCCGGCGTCGGCCACCTCGACCAGCTCCCGGCGCAGGCGCGTGAGCAGGTTGGCCTCCTCTTGGCGCATCCGCACGAGGCCATCGGTCTTGGGCGTGGCGTCGTCTCCGGCGGCGAGCTCTTCAGCGAGGGCCTTGAGCGCCTGGAGCGCCGAGCTGTCGCCGGTGCCGCCGCCGTCTCCGCCGCCGCCGCGCCCGCCGTCGCCGCCCAGCCCTTCGCCGTCGCCATCGTTCACCGACGAGAAGCGGTCGGCGACCTCCAGGTGAACGTGCTCAAGCTCGGCGCGCCACACCATCGTCGCCAGGTCGTCGTCGAGGGCGGCCCGGCGCGACCAGTCCATACAGGCGATGAGCCCGAAGCGCTCGGCCTCTTCGCGGGTGACGCCCCGCTCCACCACCAGGGCGCGCACACCTTCAGCGAACAGGCTCTCGGCGATCTCGACGCCGAAGTTGCCGTGGTTGAGGATGTCGTCGCCCTCCAGGGTCATGCCGCTCGGGCTCAGCTCAAGCTGCATGAAGCCCAGCTCTTCGGCTTGGGTGAGGAGGCCCTGGGTGAACAGCTCCATAAAGCGGCGCGCGCTCTGGTGATCTTCGCCGTAGAGGCGGCGCACGCGGCCATACTTGGCGAGGCTCACGAAGACCTCACGGAGCGCCACGCGGATCTTCGCGCGCTCCTTCCCGACCCGTTTGGGAGGGCTACCGCGCCCGGCTCGTTCCGCGACCGACAAGGGGGACTCCTTCCACCTGCTGAGGCTCGCGCACGATTCTATCCGCTCTTTGTGCCAGACTGGTCCCCGCCAGGACAGGAGCGGCGAATGAGCAGGCCGAAGATCGGCGAGGTGATGGTGGAGCTGGGCGCCTTCGGGCCGTCCGCCGTGGCGCGTGTGCTCATGGAGCAGGCCCAGGGCCAGCCGGGACGTTTTGGCGAGATCGCCGCGCGCCTGGGGCTCATCGACGCCGCCACCGTCGGCCGGGCCGTCGCCAAGCAGTTCGGCCTGCGCTTCGCCGA
>JBEAVX010000116.1:0-4138 GCA_041160755.1 Pseudomonadota bacterium | reverse complement strand
CTTCCGGCCTATCCTGGTCCTCCCCCCGTCGAGGCCACCCCGATGTCCAGCCCCCTCCTCATCCTCCTCTTCGCCGCCTGCAAAGGCGCTGACGACGTCTCCAACGACTCCGCCGCCCCCGACGACACGGGCGTCGAGGAGTCGGAGGTCATCGACGACAGCGGCGACGACAGCGGCGACGACACCAACATCGACGACAGCGGCGAGCCCTTCGACAGCGAGTGTGAAGAGGCCACCCTCACCGTCCCGACGAGCGGGGTCTGCGGGGTGAGCAGCGTCGGCAGCAACGGCTGGGTGCAGCTTCGGGGCCAGGTGCTCGCGCCGCAGGGGGTGATCACCCGGGGCTCGGTGCTCATCGACAGCGAGGGCGAGATCGCCTGCGTCGGCTGCGACTGCGACGACGCCGAGGCCACGGTGATCGACTGCCCCGAGGGCGTCATCTCCCCCGGGCTCATCAACCCCCACGATCACATCACCTACACTGAAGGGGACCCGCTCGCGCCGACGAGCAAACGGTACGACCACCGCCACGACTGGCGCGGCTCGGTCTCCACGCCGTCGAACTCCAAGGACCAGGGCGAGTCTTGGGGTGAGCTGCGTCAGCTCTTGGGCGGCACGACGAGCCTCGTCGGCTCGGGCAGCGCTGAAGGGTTTGTGCGGAACCTCGACGTCTCGGACGACAACGAGGGCCTCAGCCTGCCTGATGTTCTGAACCAGACCTTCCCCTTGGGCGACTCCGGCGAGAGCCAAAAGTCCAACTGTGACTGGGACTACAAGGAGTCTGAGCTGGAGGTCTACGGCGCGGAGTCCTACCTTCCCCACGTCGCCGAAGGCATCAACGACCGGGCCCGCGAAGAGTTCCGCTGCCTCTCCAGCTCCTTTGACGGCGGCCTCGACCTCACCGAGCCCAACACCGCGCACATTCACTCCATCGGCCTCACCACCGAGGACTACACGAACATGGCGTGGTCCGGCGCCCAGCTCATCTGGTCACCGCGCAGCAACATCGCGCTCTATGGCCACACCGCCCAGGTCGCGCTGTTCCACAAGCTCGGCGGCGTCGTCGCTCTGGGCACGGACTGGACGTACACCGGCTCGATCAACATGAACCGCGAGCTCGCCTGCGCGGCCGAATACAACGAGCGTAACCTCGGCGGTCTGTTCACCGACCAAGAGCTGTGGGAGATGGCCACGGTGAACGCCGCCATCGCCACGGGCAGCGAGCACCTGCTCGGCTCCCTCAAGGTGGGCCTCGTCGCCGACATCGCCGTGTTTGATGGCCGCACCCACAGCGACTACGACGCCGTGATTCAGGCCGAGGCGACCGGCGCCCGGCTCGTGCTGCGCGGCGGCGAGGCGCTCTACGGCGAAGACGCCGTGATGCAGGGCCTCGGCGTGTCTTGTGAGGCCCTGGACGTCTGCGGCGAGAGCATGGCGATCTGCGCCCAGAGCGAGGTCGGCCGCACCTATGAGAGCCTCGCCTCGTTGATGTCCTCGGCCTACCCCGCGTTCTTCTGTGATGCGTGGCCCGATGACGAGCCCACCTGCCTCCCGGCCCGCTCCGGCGAGTTCACCGGGGAGCCCAGCGACGGCGACCTCGACGGCGACGGCCTCCTCAACGACACCGACAACTGCCCGACCGTGTTTAATCCGCCGCGCACCATGGACGACGACGTCCAGCCCGATCTCGACAGCGACGGCACCGGCGACGCCTGCGACGAGAGCCCGCTCCCCGACGACCTCGACGGCGACGGCACCCTGAACGCCCTCGACGTCTGCCCCTTCGAGGCCGACGACCAGACCGACAGCGACAGCGACGGCAAAGGTGACGTCTGCGACGTGTGCCCCACCCAGTACAACCCCGACTCGGTCTGCCCGCCGCCCTTGACCACCGTTCAGGACGTGCAGCAAGGCAGCGTCAGCGAGGGCGAGAGCGTCACCATCGAGGGCCTCGTCGTCACCGGGCTCTCCTCAAACGGCTTCATGGTGCAAGACCCCGACGCCGCCGATCCACGCTTCAGCGGCCTCTACGTCTTCACGAGCAGCGCGCCGACGGTGCAGATCAACGACCTCGTCGTCGTGAGCGGAGAGGTCGAGGAGTACTTCGACGAGACGGAGATCGTGCTGAGCAGCGTCGAGATCATCGGCACGGCCACGCCGATCGAGCCCACGCCGGTCACCGTCGCCGAGGCCGCCCTGGAGGACTACGAGGGCGTGCTGATCGTGCTCACCGACGGCACGGTCACCAACGCGGCCTATGACTGCGCCGTCGATGGCTCTAGCTGCAAAGACGACGGGCTGTGGGAGGTCGGCGGCTCGACGGGGGTGGTGCTCTACGACAAGCTCTACACCGACTCCGACTGGACGACCCAGATCGGCACCTTGCCCGCGGCGGGCGTGATGGGCTTCCGGTTTGAGCGCCGCCGCCTGATGCCCCGGGACGGCGGCGACTTCGGGGGCTGAGCCCCCTGCCCTGGCCCGCTCCGACGATGGGGGCGGGCCAGCCTGCGCTCAGCCCTGGGCCAGCGCCCGGCAGCGGCCCAGCAGCTCATCCCGCTCGGTCTCGGCGTCGGTGAGCTCCAGCGTCTTCCCGCCGTCCAGCGAGCAGACCACGCCGGTGTTGGGGCAGACGTCCAGGCAGCTCACGGTCAACACACGCACCTTCTTGCCCCACAGGCCCTCGGCCTTGAGCTGGTCTTTGAGCCAGCCGCGCAGCTCTTCGGCGCCGTGGTGGCCGCAGGACGGCTTGGGCGCGCCCTCGGGGCGTTTGTTGGCGCAGATCATCACGACGGGCGGGCCGCCCTCTTTGATCGTCTTCATTCGGTCATCTCCATCAGCGGGCAGGCGGGGATCACAGCGCCATCACCCCGGCCGTGGCCTCCATCATGCGCACCCGGCGGCGGGTCACGGCGCTGGAGCCATCGAGCAAGGCGTCGGTCTCGGCCAACATCTGGGTGAGCGGGAACCGCACCACGGCGGAGTCCCAGGTGGGCAGGCCGCCGGGGGTGTGGGGCTGCCAGGCGACCATCTCGTCGTGGTGGCCCTGGAGCAGCGACTCCACCGCCGCCGCGCCCAGGCGACCGGCGATGAGGCGGTCGTAGTACGAGGGGCTGCCGCCGCGCACGAGGTGGCCGAGCACCGTCGCCCGCACGTCAACGCCGGGGAGCTCGGCGTCGGCCACCGCCTGGAGCTTGGAGACGAGGGCGTCCGTGGGCACCTCGACCCCTTCAGCCTTGAGGATGAGCACCATCTGTTTGCCCCGCTCGGGGTCGAAGCCGCGGCGCAGCACGTCAGAGAGCTCGGTGACGAGCTGCGCCTCGGGCTTGCCCTGCTCGCGGAACAAGCAGGCGTCCGCCCCCACGGCGACGGCGCCGGCCATGGCGAGGTAGCCGCAGCGCCGCCCCATCACCTCGACGATGAACGCCCGGCGGTGGGCCCGGGCGGTGTCGGAGATGCGGTCGCAGGCCGAGACGATGGTGTTGAGCGCGGTGTCGACGCCGATGGCCAAGGACGTGCAGCCCAGGTCGTTGTCGATGGACGCCGGGAGGCCCATCACCCGCACCCCCTGCTCCTCCGAGAGCACATGGGCGCCGGTCAACGAGCCGTTGCCGCCGATGACGAGCAGGCCCTCGACCCCAGCGTCTTGTAGCCGCGCCGCCGCCTTGGCCCGGCCCTCGGGGCGCAGGAACTCCTTCGAGCGCGCCGAGCCCAAGACCGTGCCCCCCAAGGAGCCGATGGTGTCGACGTCCCGGGGGGTGAGCGGGCGCAGGCGGCCAGCCATGAGGCCCTCGTAGCCTTGCTCGACGCCGAGCACGTCCACGCCCCGCGCCGCGCAGAGCTTCACGATGGCGCGGATCGCGGTGTTCATGCCCGGGGCGTCACCGCCAGAGGTCAAGAGCCCAAGACGCGCCACAGCTCACTCCGGGAGGCCGCACCAGGCGGGGAAAGGCTCGGGGAACGGCGCGGCGTAGGCCGGGTCGCCGTCGGCGAAGCTCACGTCTTGGAAGAAGCGCCAGATGTACTCCGTGGCGCCGTCGGGGATGGTGTGCCCGCCGTCGTGGACGCAGTGGCCCACCCAGCTTCCCTGGCTGAGCAGATCCGCGGAGAGCTGGCGGCTGCCGACGTCAAAGGAGTAGAC
>JBEAVX010000474.1:0-3591 GCA_041160755.1 Pseudomonadota bacterium | reverse complement strand
CCCTGCTGTTGTTGATCAACCGGGGCTGCAACCTGCGCTGCGCGTTCTGCGACCTCTGGGATCGGGGCCAGAACATGCCGCTGCCCCGGGTGTTGAGCCTGCTGGACGAGGCCGTGGCCATCGGCACCCGCACCTTGGTCATCACCGGGGGCGAGCCGTTTCTGCACCCCCAGCTCTTTGACGTGGTGCGCGCGGCGAAGGCCCGGGGCCTGAGCGTGAACATCACCACGAACGGCACCCTCGTCGAGCGTCGCTGGGCCGAGCTGGTCCAGAGCGGCCCAGACAGCCTCTCGATGTCCCTCGACGGCCTGGAGGCCACCCACGACCACCTCCGGGGCAAGGTCGGCGCCTTCCAGCAGACCGTGCGCGCCTTGGGCCGGGTCAAGGACGAGGCCGGGATCACCACGTCGGTCTACTTCACCGTGACCAACCAGAACGTGCATGAGCTGGTGCCGGTGTTTGAGCTCGCGCGGCAGCTTCGCGCGGGCTTTGACTTCTGGCCGGTGAACGACGCGCCCCAGCTCACGCTCACCGAGGACGCCCACGTCGCCCTTTACCGCGACGCCGTGGCCCACATCGGCGCCGCCGCCCCCGACGTCGCCGCCCGCCGCCGCTACTACGACGAGGGCCTGCGGTACCACGCCGGGGTCAAGACCCCCGTGCGGTGCCTGGGGCTCATCGACCAGTACGGCGTCACCTTCGAGGGCGCGCTCTTGCCGTGCTGTGTGTGGGGTGGCGACGGCCTCGCCGTAGGCAACGTGTTTGAGACGCCGCTCTCGACCTTGTGGCGCAGCCCCGAGGTGCAGGCCCGGCGAGGGTCTCTGTTCGCCGAGGGCTGCACCGTGGGCTGCTTTAACCACAGCCTGTATGAGTTCACGCGCTCTACAGGCCTGGGCTTCCGTGTGCCGTCAACGCCCTAAGGCCTGACCGTACTCTTCAGACTTCGCCGGATCGACGGCGATGTCGTAGAGGAGCCCGTCGAGCTGGGCGGCGGTGATGTCCTCGGCCTTGAGCGCGGCGGCGGGGGTGACGCCGGACTGCACCGCCAAGGCCACACGCGAGACGCGGCTCACGTCGTCTGCGGGCGGCGGCGTGGGGGCGATGGGCACGACGGCGCGCTCGGCGGGGTCCGGCGCGCAGGCGACGAGGGAGGTGAGCGTGAGGGTCGTCACGGAGAGGGTCGTGAGCAGCATGAGCAGGCGGGTCATCGGCGGCTCCCACCACGCTCGGCGTTCGGGTCGTGGTCTCCGGGCTTCTTCCCGGTGACCGGCGGCGCTTTGGACGAGGGGGGCACCACCTTGGGCTTCACCGCCCGAGGCGCGTCGGCCTCTTCTTTGCCCTCTGGCACCTCCTCCTCGTCTCCTTGGCCCAAGGTGCGTCCTTGGCCGTGGGCCTCGTGCTCGGCGTGGATCGCCCCGGCGAGGGCCGCGCCGCGCATCCCCTCTCCGAGCCTCATGTGCACGAAGGCGCCGAGGTTGTTGATCGGTCCCCGCTCCTTCACGTCCTGCTCAATGCCGCGCAGAAGCCCGCTGGCCTCTACCGCGCTGAGGCCCTTGTCTCGGCCCGACTGCAGGATGACGCGCACGTCGGGCTCCAGCACGCCGACGCGGCGGAGATCCCGGGCGGCGATGGGCAGGTCCAAGGCGAGCTTGAGGCTGTCGTTCTGATCTTGAGCGTGCACCTCAGCGCCAGAGAGCGCGAAGAGGAGAGGGAGTAGACACAAGAGAGGGGCGCGCTGCATATCAGCTCCTTGGTTGAACCCCTAAGATGTACACGCCCAGCCAAAAGTACAGTTTTCTCAATATTTAACCGAACCCAACAACGCGCTTCGCTCAAATTGATGGGCTCACCCCGCCGCGTTGGGTCTCAGAGCCCCTCGGGGTTCTTGAGGCCGAGGCCGATCGCGAAGAACTCCACGGAGCGATCCCGGGTGGCGTCGGGCTTGAGGCGCTTGACCGAGGTGAACGCGGCGCGCAGCTCGGCGAGCAGGGCCGGGGCGTCCTCACCGTCGAAGATCTTCACCACAAACGTCGCGCCGGGTCGGCCGGTCTGCCGCGCGAGCTCCAAGCCACGCCGGGCGAGCTCGATCTGCCGCACATGGTCGCCGAAGCGGTCGCCCGTCGTGAGCGGCGCCATGTCGGAGAGGATGACGTCGGCCCGGCGGCCGAGCGGGGCGAGCAGGGCCTCGGGGGTCACGTCGAAGACCGAGCCCAACAAGAAGGTGCCGGGCACGCTCTTGACCTCGACGAGATCGACGCCGACCAGGGGCTCGCCCGTGCGTTGGTTGGCGTAGCGGCTCCAGCTCCCCGGGGCGCAGCCGAGGTCGATCACCGCGTCGCCGCGCTGGAAGATGCGGTGGCGCTGGTGAATCTCTTCGAGCTTAAACACCGAGCGCGCGGCGAAGCCTTGGGCCTTGGCCTTCTTGGTGTAGTGGTCGGGGCGGCTGTACTCGTTGTTGTTGCTCATCGCCTGCCCACCTCAACGTGGGGCGCGATGATCGCCCACAGCGCGTCGAGGCCCTCGCCGGTGACCGACGACACGCCGACGAGCTCGTGCTCTTTGATGCCGAAGCCTTTGCGCAGCGTGGCCAAGGCCGGGGCCCGCTGGGAGCGGGTGAGCTTGTCGTACTTCGTCGCCGCCACCAAGAACGGCAGCCCGGCCTGGCGCAGCCCCCAGATCAGCTCGCCGTCGGTCTTCTGGGGCTCTTGGCGCGCGTCGATGAGCAGCACCACCCGCTTGAGGTTGGGGCGCTCGCCGAGGTAACCCTCGACCAAGTCCTTCCACGCCTCCCGCATGTGCGGCGGCACCTTGGCGAAGCCGTACCCGGGCAGGTCCGCGATGCCGAACCGATCGGCCACCAAGAACAGGTTGATGGTCTGGGTGCGGCCCGGCGTGCCCGAGGTGCGGGCGATCTTCTCGCCGATGAGGGCGTTGATGAGCGACGACTTCCCGACGTTTGACCGCCCGGCGAAGGCGATCTCGGGCACGGTGAGCGCGGGGAGCAGCCCGGCCTCGGGGAATGAGCCCAGCATGTTCACCCGCCCACCAAACTGGGGGCGCGGCTTGGGGCCCGTGGGCGGGACGTAGGGTGTCTGTTCAGGAGGCGTCGTCATCCCGGCAAGGTAACGCGGCCCGGCGGCGCAGGCGTGTTAACCTCCAGACCGCGTCACTCTTCACCGAGGCAATTATGCGCCTGCTCACCGCCGCTGTGGCCCTGCTCTCCTTCGTCGCCTGCGAAGGTTTGCCGTCCCTCGGCCCCAAGGTCACCGTGGTCAACCAGGGCGCGAGCATGGAGTGTGACAAGCTCTCTCTGCGCTGCCACAAGGTGAGCTGCTCGCTGCAGAGCGCGTCGAGCGAGGCGACGTCCGTGTCGTTGACCTACCGCGTCTTCCGCGATGACGGCACCGCTGATCAGCACACCGAGACGGTGACCATCGGCGCCAAGGAGCTGAAGGTGTTCAGCCACGACTTCAAGGGCGGGAGCTTCGGGGCGACGCCGCGGGTGGAGTGTATGGTGGTGCCCTGATCCCAGCGCCCCCCGACGCGCCTCGTCCCCTCACCCACCCGCCTCAAACCGCGCCCGCCACGCCG
>JBEAVX010000844.1:0-2595 GCA_041160755.1 Pseudomonadota bacterium | reverse complement strand
AATGACGGGGTGAGAGATCTTGTCCTCACCGTAGACGAGACCGACCCGACCATCGGCCCGTCCGTGTGGCATGTGTACGAGGGCATCTGCCGCTGATTGGCGCCTGATGCGGGGGCTGAGGTGGGGAGGGGTGGCGCGACTTGTCGGCCCTCACCCGCCCTCTGTCGATTGATGACATCCTCACCGACTACCTCGCGACTGTGCGGTACCTCGTCGCCGTCTACGGCGAGGCCCGCGTGCGCCTCGCCCTGCCCGTCTTCCCCCGCGTCGGGAAGAAGAAGGGCTAAGCGGGGCAGGTGCCCCAGGCCGCCTGCTACCCCAACCAGGGCTGCTCCTTCGGCGCCACCGAGGAGGCCTTCTACCACACCCTCGGCCAAGACGGCCGGGACGCCAAAGAGGGCTGCACCTACTTCTAGGACCTCTGGCTCAACGGCAAGCCCTTCAAGAAGGACATCCCCGCCGAGGTCGTGGACAACGCCGGCAAGAAGGAGGTGCGCTGGTCTACAGGCGTGACCTTCCCCGCCCCGGGCCAGCAGGTGATGGTGATGGTGCGGAACCAGAGCTGCGCCGGCGGGGCGAAGGAGAAGGTGTCTTGGAATATGGCGGTGGTGAAGTAAGCCACGCCGTCAGGCGGTCGCCTCTGAGGGCGTCGTGGGGAGACCCGCGGCGCCCTTGGTGTTTGTGGGGAAGGGGGTGCGGGCCCTTCGCGCCGCGCCAGTCAACGGGTAGGCCAGGGCGGTTTTTCTCGGCGCGCCCGCTTGTGGGTGACTTGGCGCCTGTGATAAGCTCATCGCTCAACAGGAGCCCCCGTGTTCGCGCCGTCTGCGGTCATCGGAGTCGCCGAGCTAAACCCGCAGAGCTGGGTGGGCGCGGGCGTGCTGGCGGTGGCCCAGCAGCTCTCGATGTTCGGTCATCGTGTGGTCATGCTCGACGCCGACCCCCTCTCCGAGCTGATCACGCCCTGGGACACCTCCGGCGGCGCCGAGGGCCCGCCGATGGACGTGCTGTTGACCCAGTGGTGTCGTGGGATGAAGCCGACGGTCATCACCGAGCCCCTGGCGAGGCTGCTGCAAGATGAGCCCGGCCTCGGCGCCGTGGGCTTCGTGCGCGCCACGGATCAGACGCCCGAGCGCCGCCCGCCGCCGCCCACGTCCCGGGCGCTGCGCCTGATGCGCGAGGCCTTGAACCACCTCCGCCTCGACGGCGAGCCGGTGGACGTGGTGCTCGTGCGCCTGCCACCGCTCTCGACCGCCCTCGGCGTGGCCCTGGGCGCGAACCTCGTCGACGTGCTCGTGCCGATGATCGAGCCCACGGCGGGAGAGGTCCGCCAGCTCCAGCGGGCGCTCCAGCGGCTCACCACCCTACGCGGCGAGCGCCCGGTGGTGGTGCCCGTCGAGATCACCGAAGACGACGCGTGGGACGCGGCGAAGACCGAGCCCCTGTGGCTCGCGGGGTTGGCGCTGGTGCCGATCTGCGCGGTGCGCCCGTCGTTGCCGTACCCGGCGCCCGCACGCCAGCACGTCTCGGCGGCGCCGTCCTTGGTCCCCGACTTCCGCGACCTCGCCGACGCCCTGCGCCTCCAGCTCGGCCTGCCCCACCCCTTCGGTCAAGAGCGGCTGTGGGAGGCCGACGCCCTCGAAGACGCCAAAGGCGCCTACGCCGCCTTCCTCTCGCTCATCGAAGAGGACGCCATCGAGGCCCTGCGCTTCTTCGGGGAGTCGCTCTCGGGGCGTGGCGCCACCCGCGCCACCGCCGTCGAGGCCCTGCGCGCCATGGTCGACAGCGGCCGCTACGACGACGACGACCTCGCCTGGGTGCTGCGCTACGTCGTGCAGCGGTTCCGCCTCGCCGAGCCCGACCCCCGCTCGGAGTTTCTGCTGGGCGTCGCGACGCGCCTTCAGCGCTCGGCGGCGGCGGGCTACATCACCGAGCGTCTGCCGCGCCTGCACATCGACATCGCCGAGACGATGCTTCACGCGGCCCACTATCGAGATGGCCGAGGTGAGCGCGGCTATGAGCTGCTCCCCGAGGCGGAGCGTGTGCTGATGCAGGCGGGGCTGGAGGTGCGGGAGACCGCCGACATCATGCGTTTCGTGGAGACCTTGGGTGTGCACGCGCGGGTGTCGGGCAAAGACCACCACTGCGAGATGGCGCTGTCCTTCATCAAGCTCGCGATGGCCCAAGGGGACCGAGCCGAGCTCGCACGGCGCCGCGCCCTCGACGTGTTGAACGACTTCTACGTGGCCAGCAAAGACAAGACGCTCCGTGCGCAGCACAAGGCCCTCGCAGAGAGCATCGTCCACGAGAGCCCAGCCAGCGCGCACTACAACCTGATCTTGGCCTTCGCCCGTCTCGGCGACAAGCTCACGGCCTGCGAGCACCTCGTCGAGCTCGGTAAGGTCGACGTCGAGCGTTTTCGGATGGTCTTCGCCGACCCCGACATGGACGTCTTCCTCGCGGGCGCAGGCCAGTCCGACTTCTACTCGCCCGGCCCCAAGAGGGGCAAGTTCTGATCAAGGCTCATCATGTCTCGTTCGCTGGGGCTCGTGCTGCCTCTCGCCCTGGCCTGCGCGCCCACCGCTCCCGTCGCCCCCG
>JBEAVX010000799.1:0-14107 GCA_041160755.1 Pseudomonadota bacterium | reverse complement strand
GCGGCTTGGGGCGGGCTCGCCGGGCTGGGCTTGGGATCCTTGGCGTCTTTGGCCTTGGGCGGCGGGGTCCAGGCCGCGCGGGCGCCCTCCTCAGGGGCCGCCGCGGGATCCTTGAGGTGTGGGGTGGAGCGCACCCCCGTCGTGGGCTCCAAGACCGGCGTCGTCACGTCCGCCGCGCGGCTCACGCCGAGGTCTTCTTCAGCCTCGATGACCAGGGTGCGCCCGCTGAGGCCCTCGCCATCGGCGGTGGGCGTGCGGCGGTTCATCGCCTGGGGGACCGTCTGGGAGCACCAGCTCTGCAGGCCCGTGCCCCGGGTGGCGTCGGCGATCTCCATCATCATCTGCTCGACCTGCTGGCCGCTGGGCCGCTTCTCGGGGCTCCAGTCCATCATCAGGCGCAGGGGCTCCTGCAGGCTCGCGTAGGCCACGGGGAGCTCGGTGAGCATGATCTCCCGGCGCTTCTCGAAGTCCGCCGGGTTGAGCTTGGGGTTTCCGAAGCGCCCGCCGGTCACACACTCCAAGAGCGTGAGCCCCAGGCTGTAGATGTCGACGGCCGTCGAGAGCTTGCCGGTGATGAGGTACTCCGGCGCGATGTACTGCAAGGTGCCGAGCACCATGCGCCCGGTGGACGACTCCCGGGACTCGAACGCCGCCTTGGCGATGCCGAAGTCGAGCAGCTTCACGCCGCCTCGGGCGGTCACCATGACGTTCGCCGGCTTCACGTCGCGGTGGATGACGTTGAGCGCCTGGCCCGTGGTGGGGTGGGTCGCCGTGTGCGCCTTGTGTAAGGCCCCGGCCAACATCGCGCCCAGGCTGGCCAGCGCGCGCGGCGGCGGGATCAGGCGCAGCTCGACCATGGTGGCGAGGTCTACGCCCTCGACGAGCTCCATCATCACGGCGTCTCGGCCATCGACGCGCAGGAGCTCCAGCACCTTGAGGATGTAGTCGTCCTCCAAGAGCCCGAGCAGCCGCGCCTCGTCTCGGATGCGGGCCAAGAACATCTCCCGGCCCTCGTGGCTCTTGGAGAGCACCTTCACCGCGACCGAGCGCCGCACACCCTGCCCGCCGAGGAGGTCCGCCTTGTACACCGTGCCGAAGGCGCCGGAGCCGAGGGCTGTCTTGAGCTGAATCTGCCGCATGAGCACCTTTGTGGTCGTTCCGGGGCCTCACACCCCGTCGCCCGCAGAGTTTGCCACGAGACCGGGCCGCGCGGGTCACTCGTCGATGGGGTTCATCCACACCTGAGAGGCGACGAGGCCCAGAGAGGCCATGGCGAGGTCGTAGACGGCCTCGGGCGGGTGCGCGAAGATCAGCGCCTCGTCGAGATCCGTGAACAACCAGCCCCCCGCGCGGATCTCCTCGTCGAGCTGCCCCGGGCCCCAGCCCGCGCAGCCCAGGCACAGGCGGTAGGGCGCGCTCGACGGCAGGCGCTCGCGGAGGCGGTCGGGCGCGGTGGTCACGACGAGGCCGCTGGGGAAGGTCCAGCCCTCCTCTTCAGCGATCGGCAGCTCCCGGGTGACCAAGAACCCCGTGGACTGCTCCACCGGCCCGCCCCAGTACAGGCGCTCGCCCGGGGGCCGCGCGTCGTGGGGCAAGCCCAGGTCGTTGAGCACGTCCACGACGGGGATCGACGTGATCCGGTTGATGACCACGCCGACGGCGCCCTCGTCGTCATGGTGGCACATCAGCACCACCGTGCCCGCGAAGTTGGGGTCACGCATCTGCGGCGAGGCGATGAGCAGTCCGAGCGGCATGTGCTCCTCGCGTCGGCGCGACGGCGTGGGCGGTTAAGACGCGGGGAGCTGGCGCGCGACCATCGGCGCGACGCCGCCTGGGTCTCGGACCATCTCTTCGGTGACGAGGACCTCCTTGACGGCGTCCTGGGAGGGCACCTCGTACATGAGGTCGAGCATCACCTTCTCCATGATGCTGCGGAGGCCACGGGCTCCGGCCTTCCGCTTCACGGCGTCTTCAGCCATGGCGCGCAGGGCCTCATCGGTGAAGGAGAGCTTCACCTTCTCAAAGCGGAAGAGCTTCTGGTACTGCTTGACCAGGCTGTTCCGGGGCTCTTTGAGGATGTGGACGAGGTCGTCGGTGGTGAGCGGGTTGAGGCTCGCGATGACCGGCAGGCGCCCGATGAACTCGGGGATGAGCCCGAACTTCACCAGGTCCTCGACGTGCACCTGCGAGAGCAGGGCGCGTTTGTCGGTGGGATCGACGCCGGGGAGGGACGGGAGCGCCGCCGGGGCCTGGCGGGCCATGAACCCGACGCTGCGGTTGCCCACGCGCTCCTCGATCACCCGCTCCAGGCCCTCAAAGGAGCCGCCGCAGATGAAGAGGATGTTCGTGGTGTCGATCTGGATGTACTCCTGGTTCGGCAGCCGCTTGTTGCCGCGCACCTGCACGTTGGCGTTGGTGCCCTCCAGGATCTTCAACAGCGCCTGCTGCACACCCTCGCCGCTCACGTCCCGGGAGACCGAGCCGCTCGCGCCCTTCTTGGCGAGCTTGTCGATCTCATCGACGTAGACGATGCCTTTGCAGGTGCGCTCCAGGTTCTGGTTGGCGGCCTGGTACAGGTTCAGCACGATGTTCTCGACGTCTTCACCGACGTAGCCCGCCTCGGTGAGGCTCGTGGCGTCGGCCATGACGAAGGGCACGTCGAGGAAACGCGCCAGCGTCTGCGCGATGAGCGTCTTGCCCGTGCCCGTGGGCCCGATGAGCAGGACGTTCGACTTCTGGATCTCGACCTCGTCGCCGTTGCCCTTCTTGTTGGCCTCTAAGCGCTTGTAGTGGTTGTACACCGCCACGGCGATCTGCCGCTTGGCCTGGTCTTGGCCGATGATGTACTGGTCGAGGAACGCCTTGATCTTGCTGGGCGGCGGGAGCTTGGTGTGCCCCCAGGCGATGGGCTTCTGCGCCGTGTTCTCGCGGATGATGTCCAGGCAGAGCCGGATGCACTCCGAGCAGATGTACACGTTCGGCCCCGCGATGATCTTGTCGACCTCACGCTGGGGCTTGTGGCAGAACGAGCACGACAGGCCGCCGGGGTTGTTGTACTTGGCCATGAACTCCTCTCACCGGGGCCTGACGCTCAACCGTCAGTGGAGAGGAGTATAGTCAGCCCACCGTCGTCGTCAACGCACGAGCCAACCTCACCGCACCCCTCAGCCCTGGACGCCGCGCCCGATGAGCAAACCGAAGGACGACCTCTACGCCACCTTGGGGGTCGCCGAGAGCGCGAGCCCTGACGAGATCAAGAAGGCGTTCCGCGCCTTGGCGCGCGAGTGCCACCCCGACGTGGCCGGGAACGATCCCCACGTCGCGGAGAGATTTAAGCAGGTGCGCCAGGCCTACGACGTGCTCTCGGACCCGGTCGCGCGCGCGAAGTATGACCGCCGCCGCCAGGCCGCCGCGAACCAGCGCCAGGCGCCGCGCATGCCCGGGGGCTTCTTCTTCTGGGGCGACGCCCAGCCCGGTCGCGGCGGCAACAGCCCGCACGGCGGCAACGCCCGAGAAAAGCACAACGACATCGACCTGGAGGACCTCTTCTCTGAAGGGGGCGGCGTGGCCGACTTCGGCCTCGGCGGCGGCAGCGCCCGGCAGAACCAGGGCAGCCGCGCCCGGGAGTCCTCCGGCGAGGGCACGCCGGGCCGCGACATCGCCATGACCTTCGACGTGCCCATCGACATCGCCGAGCGCGGCGGCCTGGTGACCGCCCAGTACAACCGCCTTCGCCGCAGCGACGACGGCGAGAGCCTGTTCAACTACGACGAGCTGTACGACGTGCGGGTGCCCCCGGGCACCAAACACGGCGACACCCTGCGCGAGCGCGCCTGGGGCCACGCGGGCGCGAACGGCGGCGCTTACGGTGACCTCGTCCTTGACGTACGAATCGTCGGCGCGGCTCGTCCGCGGGAGGCCCCGAAGACGGCGGGCCGCATCAACCTGCGCGCGGGCCAGGGCCCTCGCCCCGCCGAGCGCCCCCAGGAGCGCCCCGCCGAGCGCGGCCACGAGCGTCCCTCCGGCGGCTACACCGAGCACGCCCACGAGCGACCCACCGAGCGCGGCTACGAGCGCCGGGCCGATCCGCCGCCGCCGCCCGTCGTCGTCGAGGAGGGCCCGCTCATCGTGCCGATCTCCGTCGTCGAGGCCCTGCTCGGCGGCCGCATCGACATCGAGACGCCCCAGGGCAAGGTGATGCTCAACCTGCCGGGCTGCACCTCCGGCGGCGCGCGGTTCCGCCTGCGGGGCAAAGGGGTGGAGGGCCCCGACGGCCGGGCGACGGACCTCACCGTGCAGCTTCGTGTGGTGGTGCCCCCGGTGCTCGATCCCGAGAGCGAAGAGCTCGTGCGCCGCTTCGCCGACCTGAACCCCTACAACCCGCGCCAGGTGCGGTGAGGGGACGGCGGGGCGGTGCTTGGGCTATGTTGAGCGTATGAGCACCGCACTCAAATACGAGCCCTCTCTCCGAGACCTGCTCGCGGCTGTGCCTGAACACCAGACCGGGGAGCTGGTGAACGGCGCGCTGCACGTCTCGCCGAGGCCGGGGCCGTCGCACGCGGCGGCGGCGTTCAACCTCGGCGTTGAGCTCGGCCCGCCCTTCGAGCGGGGTCGTGGCGGCCCCGGCGGCTGGCGCATCCTCTTTGAGCCCGAGCTGCACCTCGGCGAGGACGTGCTGGTGCCCGATCTCGCGGGCTGGCGTGTGGAGACCTTGCCCACACGACCCACCCAGGCCCACTTCGTGACCCGGCCCGACTGGGTGTGTGAGGTGCTCTCGCCCTCAAACCGCCGCCTGGACCGCACCCTGAAGATGAGCGTGTATGCCCGGCACGGCGTGGAGCACCTCTGGCTGGTGGACCCGGCGGATCGCACCCTGGAGGTGTACCGCCGAAGCTCCGGCGAGGGGATGTGGATCCTCCTCTCCACGTTCATCGACGATGATCTGGTGACCGCCGAGCCCTTCGCCGCCGCGCCGTTTCGGCTGGGGGTGTTGTGGTGGGAGGACACGGTCGAAGGGGCGGGGACCTAGCCCCCGTCGCGGACGGTCGGCGCCAGCGCGAAGGAGTTGCGCAGGGTGCTGTCGTAGAGCGCCCGGATGGCCAGGGTCGCGCGGTCGGAGCGCACGGACACCTCGCTGCTCCCGAGGGGGATCTCCGGCGGGTCATGGGTCTCGACGACGTGGCGGTCTTCCCAGTTCAGGCGGTCGGCGATCAAGAAGTCCATCACCTTAAAGAACGAGAGCCCCGGCGCGAGGATCGACAACGACCGGGTGCGGGCGCCGTTGACGGGCACGACGGCGAGGAGCTGCTCGGGGAGGGCGCCGTGGTCGGCCTGGAACCCGAGCTGCATCACGTTCGGCGCGTAGTAGCGGATCCAGCCCTGGTTGGGGCCCGTCGTCGCGCCGTCGATGGACCACTGAATCTCCCCGCCGTACGCCGTGCGGGTGAAGGAGGTCTCCATCCGGCCGCCGCGCTCCGCGGAGGCCCGGGCGGCGAGGCCGATGGTCCACCGATGCACGAACGGCAGGTGCGGCGCGTCGAGGGCGTTCTCCATCACCCGGGACCAGTGGGTCGTGGCGAGCTGCTCCTTCACGACGCTCTTCTCGCGTCGCGCGAGGATCTTCGCCAGGGCTGGGAGCTCTGGCGCCTCGGCCCCCGGCGCGGTGTAGAGCCAGAGGACGCCGCCCACCTCGGCCACCGGCACGCTCATCGCGCGCAAGGGCTCCGTCTTGGCCTCGGGGTTCCAGGGGACGTGCCGAACGGCGCCGGTCTCGTCGAAGCGCCAGCCGTGAAAGGGGCACTGAAGGCAGCCGTCACGGACCTCACCCAAGGAGAGCGCCACCCCACGGTGGGGGCAATGGTCGAACAGCGCCGCGGGCCCAGAGGCGCCCCGAAACAGCACGAGCTTCTCCCCGGCGATCGTGAGCGGGACGGGGGTGCTCTTGAGCTGCGCGGCGCCGAGCACCGGCGTCCAGACGTTGGCGAAGCCAGAGAAGTAGGGGCGGGTTTTGATTGGACTAATTGATATATTTTATTCGCGTCGCCGTGGGCGTCAATGGGTTTCGTGGCCGCGCCTTCGGACTCCCCTTCGCCCCCGCTCACCTTCGTGCTACGCTCATTGCATGAGCACCGCCCTGGACATCAACAGCTACCTGTATGCCGCCCTGGAGGCCCTGCCCGACCACGAGGTCGGGGAGATCATCGCCGGGGAGCTGCACGTCTCGCCGCGCCCGGCCGCCCGGCACGCCAAGGCGGCGTTTGACCTGGGGCTTGAGCTCGGCGGGCCGTTTCAGCGCGGTCGCGGCGGCCCCGGCGGCTGGCGGTTCTTGATGGAGCCCGAGCTTCACCTCGCCGATGAGGTGCTCGTCCCTGACGTGGCCGCGTGGCGCATCGCGCGGATGCCCGAGGTGCCCGACACCCCCGCCATCGAGATCGCGCCCGACTGGGTGTGTGAGATCCTCTCGCCGTCCAACCGCCGCTATGACCGCACGGTGAAGATGGCGTCTTACGCCCGGCATGGTGTGGAGCACCTCTGGCTCGTCGACCCCATCGATCGTACGCTTGAGGTCTATCGCCTCGCCGCAGACAGCGGCCTGTGGGTGCTGCTCTCTACCCACATCGACGACGAGAGCGTATACGCCAAGCCCTTTGAGGCCGCGCCCTTTGAGCTCGGCCTGTTGTGGATTCACCCGAACTGAACGCGGCGCCGCTCAGGCGGCGGGCGTGGTCTCGGGCTCGCTCTGGGCGTGGGCGGGGTGCGCCGCCAAGGGCAGGTCGTGGCGCTGGTTGGCCTCGCCGCTGCGGCCTACGGCGACGCGGAAGATGACCGGGCCGATGAGCTCGTTCACGACGATGGTGCCGAGCATCAGCGTCGCCGCCGCCGGGCCCCACGAGGCGAAGGTCGCCTTCACGGCGGTGGCCAAGGCGATGGCGATGCCCGCCTGGGGCAACATGCCGAAGGGCACGAAGCTGCGGGTGCGGACGTCGGCGCCAGACGGCCCACCCAAGAGCCGCACGCCCAAGAACAGCCCCGCCGCCCGGGTCAAGGCCAAGGCGACGGCGTAGGGGGCGACGGCGAAGAAGTCGGAGAAGTGGATCTCGGCGCCGATGAGCGCGAAGAAGATCGCGAAGGTGGGCAGGCTCGCCACCTCGGTCTCGTGGATGACCTGATCTCCGCTCACCGGGCTCACGTTCTCTAAGAACAGCCCCGCCGTGAGGCCCATGAGCAGAGGGTCGAGGTGCAGGGGCCCGCTGAGCTGGGCGATCACGAACAAGGTCGCGAAGACGAAGAGCCCCACCCGCCGGCCGACCCGGGTGATGTAGAACGCGAGCACCGGCCCGATGAGCGCCCCGGCGCCCAACGACCCGAAGAGGTGCCAGAGCACGCCACCCAAGGCCGTCTGGCTGCCGCCGTCGCCGAGCACCTGGTGCGCCAAGGCCGAGGTCAACGAGAACGTCAGCACGATGGCGATGTCGGCGAGCACGGCGATGGAGATCCACAGCTCGGTCAACAGGCCCTTCGCCCGGCTCTCGGTGAGGATGCCGATGACCACCGGCGGCGAGAACGCGCAGAGGCCGTTCGCGCAGATGAGCGCGATGACCAGGCGGTGGGTCGTCGAGAGCCCCTCGCCCAAGGGGAGCTGGTGCAAGAGCGCGAAGAGCATCCCGAAGAGGAAGAAGAACCCACCAAAGAGCCCAGCGAAGGACAACAGCCCGATCTGCCGCAGGCGCGGCGCCAAGGCCCGCAGGTTCAGCTCGCAGCCCGCGAGGAGCGCGATGAGCCCGACCGCGACGCTCTTCACCGGGGAGAGGTCCGCGAGCATCGCGCTCGTGAGCAAGGCGAGGCCGTCGGGGCCCATGAGCGCCCCGGCGAGGATGTAGGCCGTGACGTGGGGCAGGCGCAGCGAGTGGGTGAGCTGGGCCGAGAGCAAGGCCATGAGCAGCATCAGGCCCATGGCCAAGGTGGCGCCGCTGCCGGTCACGACGGCGTCGGCGGGCAGAAACGACCGCGAGCCGAGCGCCACGGCGAGCACCACCCCGACGAGGATGAGGGCCCGGGTCATGGGCTGAGCTCTCGGCGGCGCAGCGCCGCGTGAAGGGGGCGGGCGAGGAGGTCCACAAACACCGCGCCCAAGATGACGGCGGTGATCGTCCAGCGCACGGAGTCCGGGCGCTCGCCCACCCAGGCCGTAGACGCGGCGACGATGATCACCACGGCCACGGGGCTCTGGGGGATGAGCGCGCCGATGAAGGTGGCGCGTGAGGGCAGGCCCTCGGGCTCCAGATGTTTGGCCCACAGGCCGCCCACGATCGCGCCCAAGAGCCGGGCGAAGGCGTAGACCAAGGCGAGCGCCCAGCCTTGCCACAGGCCGAGATCCCAGGTGGCGCCGACGATGACCAACGAGACGAGGTAGAGCGGCCGAGACACCGAGTCCAGGGTGCTCACGAGGCCTTCAGGGTCACGCACGGGGAGGTTGATGAGCGTGGCCCCGGCGAAGGCGCAGACCACGGGCACCGAGAGCGCCATGTAGCCCGAGACCCCCGCCGCCAAGGCCACGAGCCCGACGATGAGCGCGAACTCTTCAGCCTCGGAGTGCGCCGCGCGGATGAGCGCGTAGCCCAGCACGCCGAAGAGCGAGCCCAGGCCGAGCAACATCAAGGCCCAGGCGCTCGGCGGCAGGCTCCAGTTGGTGAGCTGCTGGTCGGGTCGGTAGAGCACGGTGACCACGCCGAGCACGGCCAAGGCGAGGATCTCGTTGAGCTTGGTCACCTCGGGGAGCATCGGCGACGCGCCGCCGTTGGGCTCGGCCTGGGCCGAGGTGAGGGGCACCACACAGGCCACGCCGCAGGCCGCGAGGATCGCCACGTTGCGGTACAGGCCCACCTCGGGGTGCGCGCCCAACAACAACAGCGCCGGGGTGCAGACCAAGACGAGCACGGCCATCGGCAACAGCGCCGTGGCGCCGACGACGCTCGGCAGGGTCGCGGGCAGGCGGTCGATGCGCTTGAGGTCGATGCGGGCGCCGATGACGAAGCCGAGCCAGCCCAGGCCAAACTCAAAGGCCGGGCGCAGGTCGTCGAGCACGTCGCCGTTGAGCATCCCGACCCGGGACGAGGCGAGCCAGGCGCCCAAGAGCACAAACGGCAGCCCCGAGGAGGACAAGATCGAGAGCCCGAAGCGCTCCTCTAAGGCGCGCACCCGCCGACTGGCCGCCAAGAAGGCGAGACCCCCCGCCGCCGCCAATGCGAGGGTGGGCGGCAAGAAGTCCGATGAGGCCAACGACGCTCCGGTTGGCGAGAGGTGCAGGAGGAGAGTGTATCATCCCTGTCGGCGTGCGCCGGACCCCGGCGGGCGCGGCGAGGGCGGAGGCGGTTAGAGTGTGGCGATGACGAGCACCCCCGGAACAACACCCCGTCGCCCCGTCGCGCCCTCGTCGTGGCGTGTGAGGGCCTGCTGATGCAAGACGGCGAGCTCGCGGCGCTGCTCGGCGTCATCGTCGTCGGGTTTATGGTGGCCCACACCGTCCTGGAGCGGCTGCAGGCGCGGTTCTTCTTCAGCACAGGCGTCGAGTTTTTGCTCCTCGGCGCGCTCTTGGGGCCCAACGCCGTGGCGCTCTTGGAGGGCCTCGGCGTCGGCGGCGTCTCCCCGGTGCTCAGCGTGGAGCGCCTGGCGACCTTCTCGCCGCTCTTGGCCTTGGCGGTCGGCTGGGTGGGGCTCCTCGTCGGCGCCGAGCTCAACCTCGGTCGCCTCTTCGGGCGCAACGATGAGGCCATCGGCGTCTCGACCATCACGAGCGCCTTGGTGTTCTTGGGCGTGCTCGGCGGCGTGCTCGGCGCCTTGGCCCTGTGGCCCCCGGGCGCGGACCTGACGCTGCGAGAGCAGATGTTGGTGGGCTGCGCGCTCGGCGCCATCGCCGCGACGACCACCCCCGTCGCCTTGAGCGCGCTCCAGCGGCGATACCACGCCGACGGCCCCACGACGGACGTGCTCAAGCGCGCCTTGGGCCTCGATGAGCTCCTGGCGATCTTGGGCTTCGGGGCCATCTTCTGCGTGTTTCACGACGACAGCGCCCAGGCGGTGCGGGCGCTCACGGCGACGGAGTGGTTCGTGCTCTCCATCGGCCTCGGCGGCGTCTTGGGCGGGCTGTTCCACCTGCTCATCCGGGATGAGGATCGCGACGGCGCCCGCTGGTTCCTGTTCATCGGCATCGTGATGTTCGCCTCGGGGGCGGCGTGGTGGCTCTCGCTCTCGCCGCTCTTGGTGAACCTCGTCCTCGGCCTGACGATGGTGAACGTCTCCGACCGCGCCTCAGACGCCATCATCGAGGTGCTGCACCGCACGGCCCAGCCCATGCACATCCTGCTGCTGCTGTTCGCTGGGGCGCTGTGGTCGGAGCCGAGCTGGGCGGGCGTCGGCTTGGGCGTGGTGTTCGCGCTGGTCCGCGCCGGGCTGGTCATGGTCGCCGGTGGCGTGGCGGGCGCGCTCTCCGGGGCGGGCGTCCGCCGGGATCTGGGCCGGGCGATGCTGGGCCAGGGGCCCCTCGCCGTGGCGATGGCGCTGAACTTCGCCTTGGCCTTCCCCGACGCGCCCTTGGTCTCGGAGCTGTACACGGCGGCTTTGGTCGCGGTCCTGCTCAACGAGCTGTGGTCGTCGCGGAGCCTGCGCGGCCTGCTGATCGACGCCGGGGACCTCCGCTCGATCACCCCCACGGGCGCCGCCCACGCTGGAGAGACCTGATGTATGTCGTCGTCGTAGGCATGGGTGAGGTCGGCCGCCACGTCATCTCCGTGCTCGCCCGGGACGGGCATGACGTCGTCGCCATCGACCAGAGCGGCGAGGCGATCACCCGCATCGAAGACGAACAAGACGTGGCCACCTTGAGCGGCTTCGGGGCGTCTCCGGCCGTGCTCAAAGAGGCGGGCTGCGCCAAGGCCGATCTGGTCGTGGCGGTCACGGATCAGGACGAGGTGAACCTCATCGCGGCCTTGGCGGCGCGGCAGCTCGGCGCCCGGCGCACCATCGCCCGGGTGCAGAGCGGCCAGTACAACGAGCCCGGCCAGGGCATCCTCTACGGCATGTTGGGCATCGACGTGGTGATGAACCCCCGGGTGCTCTTGGCCCAGGAGATCGCGAAGATCGCCCGCAGCCGGGGGGCCTTGGAGGTGCTCGGCGTGGCCGGGAACCGCGTGGAGCTTGTGCAGGTCGAGCTGCCCGCCGTCTCCAAGATGCTGCACAAGACCCTCGCGAACCTCAGCCTGCCCTCGGAGACCCTCGTGGCGGGGGTGGTGCGTGACGGCGAGCTGTTTGTGCCCGGCGGCGCGGACGTGCTCTTGCCTGGCGACCGTGTCTACCTCATCGGGCGCACCGGCCAGATGGAGGCTGTGGCCCAGAGCTTCACCGGGGCGAAGGCGGCGACGCGGCTGTGCATCGTCGGCGGCGGCGTGGTCGGGCACACTCTGGCTCGGCAGCTCGCCAGCAGCGACGTCGAGATCATGCTCTTGGAGAAGGAGCGCGCCCGGGCCGAGCAGCTCGCGGCTGAGCTCGACGGCGTGACGGTGATCTGCGGCGACGGCACGGACCTGCGGCTTCTGGAGGAGGAGCAGGTCGGGCTCTACGACCTCTTCGCCGCGGTGACCGCCGACGACGAGGTCAACCTCATGGCCGGGCTGCTCGCCAAACGGGCTGGGGTGGGCCAGGCGATCTGCCTCGTGCAGCGCCCGGAGTACATGGACATCTACCGCCAGCTCGGCATCGACGTGGTGTTGAGCCCGCGCCTCGTCGCCTCCGAGAACATCCTGCGCTACGTCCGCCAGACCGAGGTGCAGTCCCTCACGCTCTTGGAGCAGGGCCAAGGCGAGGTCTTGGAGATGGTGGCGAGCGCCGGGAGCCGCATCGTCGGCACGCCGATCAGCCGCCTGCACATGCCCCGGGGCGTGCTCTTGGCGACGATCATCTCCGGCGAGAAGGTCACAGTGCCCAGCGGCTCGGACTCGGTCCACGCCGGAGACACCGTGATCTTGTTGTGCCTGGCCTCGGCCCGGCAGGCCGTCGAGCGCCTGTTCCGCAGCCGCGACCTCTAAGCGCCAGGGGCGGTGTAGCGCTGAATCGCGGCGTCGAGGGCGTCGCGGTTGTGCGCCAGCTCTAGGGTGATTCGGGCGTGGCGCGAGAGCGGCGCGACGGCCCAGCCCTCTTGGTGCAGCGACTTGAGGTCGTGCAGGCCGGCGCTCAGCAACAGCGGCACCACCAGGGCGCGCTCCAGGTCGGTGAGCGGCAGGCGGCGGTGGTAACTTCGTACAAAATGTACGATCTTCTCGGGGCTGAGCGCCTCGTCGTTCGTGCGGTACCCGGCGAGGTAGGCCGCGCGGCTGAGATCAAGGAGCCGAGGCCCCCACCGCGCCTTCTCCAGATCAAAGATCACGACCCGGCCTAAAGCGTCCAGCGCGGTGTGGTCGCGGTGCAGGGCGCCGTGCAGGAGCGCGTGGGGCAAGGTCTCGGGGCGGAGGGTGTCCTCGCGGTGGTTCATCTCGGCGCTGAGCGCGGCGAGCTGCGCCCGCTCCTCGGGGCGTAAGGCGTCGTAAAGCGTGGTGAGCACGAGCTGGCGCTCAAACACGTCGTAGTTCGGGGGCAGGCCGTCGACGCGGGCGATGTCCTCGGGCACGGCGTGGAGCGCGGCGAGGGTCTCGGCGAGGCGGGTGAGGTCACCCGGGCGCTGGCTGAGGCGGGCGTCGCCGACGTCGGCGTAGAGCGCGGCGGGGCGCCCGTCCACACGCATCAGGCCGCCGCCGCTCCGAAGCCGCCTGGGGCCGAGCACCCGCGCCGGGGCCGTGATGTGCTCGGCGAGGCGCTCCTCCAAGGCGAACAGGGCCGGGGCGACGGGCTTGTTGTAGACCTTCAAGACGAGGGGCTCGCCGCCGATGGTGAGCCGCAGCACGTCGTTGCAGGCGTGCTGGGCGAAGGTCAGCGGCGGGGCGTCGGGGGCCTGGGCGACGGCGTGGGGGCCCTGGAGCGTGCGCAGCACCCGGGGGATCGGCCCGGCGGGCGCGGCCCAGCGCAGGTTGCTGCCGTCGGCGAGCACGGACTCCGGGGGTTTTGGCACCGACCGGGGCACACGCTGGGCGCCGTGGAGTGGCGGAAGGCCCGGCAGCGCGGCGAGGAGCGCCTCGGCCTGGACGAGGGACGGGGCGGCGGTCTCCGCGTCTTTGGCGCCGAGGCCCTCGTAGAGCTGCACGAGGCGGTAGAGCGTCACCCGCGCGGCGTCAATGGGTCGGTCGGCGGCGGCCTCGTAGGCGGCGATCAACGGCGCGACCCGCTCCGCCTCGCCCCCAGCGGCGCCCCAGAGCCCTGCCAGATCCCACTCCGGGTCCATCATGCCGCTCGATGACCAGTCGAGGAGGCCCTCGGGGGCGTCCTCTGGGCTCAAGAGCCAGTTCGACGGGTGCAGATCACCGTGGCAGAAGGCGTCGCCGAAACACACGAGCTCGGCCAGCCGCGCGCGGAGGGGCTCGGGCAGGCACTCGTCGTGGGCGAGGCGGCGAACGCGGCGGTCCCAGGCGCTCGCCGGGGCCGCGCCGGGGACGGGGTGCTGGTGGACCAAAGCGAGCAGCGGCGCGGCGGCGAGGGCCTGGGCGGCGGTGAGGCGACGCGGGCGCGCCGCGCCACGCCGGGCGTCGGCCAGGATCAACAGACCTCGGCCGAGGTCGTGATCTCGAAGCGCTGGCACCCGAAGGGGCAGCCCCGCGCGCAGCGCCGCCGCCTCCCGCGCCGCCCGGTCGGGCTCGTCGAGGCGCTTGAGAAACACCGCCGCGCCGTCGTCTCGCCCGCGCCACACCGCGACCCCGGCGTGGGCGCCCACCAAACGAAGCGGGCCAAACCGCGCCTCCCAGGCCTCAGGCGGCGGGGCCGGGGGCGCTCGGCGCGCTTGTGCGGGGCTGCTCATCGCCTGAGGATATCTCAACCCGCGCGAATCTCCCCGCCTGGGGGCATAATCAGAGGCATCCTACCGCCGAGAGTGATCATGGGCCTGCTGCGCAGCCTCGCGTCGAAGATCGTCAAACGTGTCACCGGAGCGCCGCCCGCCGCGTCGAGCCCCGCCGCCCCCGCTGTGGCC
>JBEAVX010000767.1:0-4084 GCA_041160755.1 Pseudomonadota bacterium | reverse complement strand
GGCGGGGTGGGCTTCGGCGTCGCCTTGGCGGCGGCCCTGGCCTCGGCCTTGGCCTTGGCCTCGGCGGCGCGCATGGCCTCCGGGGGCAGCTCATCGGCGCTGTCCTCGGAGATGCTCGGCGCCGTCGTCTCGCCCTCCTCCAGGTTGGTCTCTTCGTCGCCGCCCCGAAAGAGCTGGCTCATCGACATGCTGCGCAGGGCGAGGATCTCCCGGGGCGCAGGGGCGACGGTGGTGGGCTTGAGGTCGGGATCCTCGGGGTCGAAGGACTCGCGCTCCTCCAGCACCTTGGACTGCAGCGGCGGCTGGACCTCTTCAGGCGCGGGGCCGTCAAAGCGCAGGAGCACGTCGCCGATCTGGACGTAGGTGCCGTCGAGCAGCTCACACATCGGCATCGGGTGGCCGTTGATGAGCACGCCGTTGCTGCTGTCGAGGTCTTGCACGACGCAGCGGCGGCCTTGCACCAAGAAGGCGCAGTGGCGGCGGCTCACCCGGGTGCTGGGGACACGGACGGCGCAGGACATCTCCCGCCCCGCGACCTGGCGGCCGGGCTGGAGCGCGAACACCAGGCCCTCGCCGGGGCCCCGCACCACCGTCAGCTTCACCGCTTCGCCTCCAAGGTGTCGCGCAGCTCGCTCGCCGCGATGGGGTAGCCCGTGAACAGCTCAAAGGAGAGCGCGCCTTGGTGGACCAACATCCCCAAGCCGCTGGACGTGCGCAGACCTCGGGCCGCGCAGGCCGAGAGCCGTGGGGGGGCGCTCATCCAGTAGTTGATGTCACACCAGATGGCCGTCGATGGCAAGGGGGCGATCGGCAAGGACTCGACGAGGGCCTCGGTCCCGCCGCCCAGGCAGTTCACGACGAGGTCAGCGCCGGCTGCGTTCTCGCCGAACCAGCCGGGGTGCAATGGCGCGCCGTGGAGCGCGCAGCCTGGGTGGCGCTCGCCGAGCTGCGCGGCGGCGCGCTCCGCCCGGGAGACGTCGCGGTTGAGCAGGGTGACGGTCTGGGCCCCGGCGGCGGCCAAGGCCGAGGCCACGGCGCGCCCCGCGCCCCCGGCGCCGAGCACCACGCAGCGCTGGCCCTTGGCGGTGAACCCGTGCTCCTCAGCCAAGGCCCCGAGCAGGCCCTCTCCGTCGGTGTTGTAGCCCGTGAGCCAGCCATCGACGTTGATCACCACGTTCACCGCCCCGGCCTCCTCAGCGGCGATGGTGACGTGGTCGAGGTGGGGCAGCACGCGCTCCTTGAACGGCACGGTGAGGTTCACGCCGACCAGGTCAAGGGTGCGGATCGCGTCGGTCACGCCGTCAGCGCGGCGGGGGTCTACGTCGAAGGCGAGGTACACCGCGTCGAGGCCCAGCCGCGCGAAGAGCGCGTTGTGCATCGCGGGGGAGAGGCTGTGCCGCACCGGGTGACCGACGAGGCCGTAGATCCTCGTGCGGCCGCTGATCAAGGCGAAGAGACCGCGCGGGCGGCGGCCACGTCGCGCTGAATCTGGGCGACCAGGGCCTCGACCCCGGCGAAGCGCTCCTCGCCGCGCAGGCGCTTGAGCAGGCGCATCGAGAGCGTCTGGCCGTAGAGATCGCCGCTGTAGTCGAGCAGGTGGGCCTCGATCGCGAAGCCGAGCTTGCCGAAGGTGGGGCGCACGCCGAGGTTCGCCACGCCCCGAAGGCCCTGGGCGCCGCCCACCACGTCCACATCGACGGCGTAGACCCCGGGCGCGGGGAGCAGCTCGGCGTCGGACTGGAGGTTCGCCGTGGGGAACCCGATCGTGCGCCCCCGGGCGTCGCCGTGGATGACGACCCCCTCCACGGCGTAAGGCCGCCCCAACAGCGCCGCCGCGCGGGTGACGTCGCCTTGCGCCACGGCCTCCCGCACCGCTGAAGACGAGACGACGCGGTCTTCGCCGGGCATCAAGAACGGGCGCACGGCCTCGATGGAGAGCTCGGGCATCCACCCGGCCAAGGCGTCGGCGTCGCCTTGGCGACCGCGCCCAAAGCGGAAGTCGTAGCCGACGACCAGCGCCGAAGGCCGCAGCCGCGCGCCGAGGATCTCCCGGGCGAACCACTCCGCCGGGCGCGACGCGAGCTCGATGGTGAAGTCCTCTACGACGACCAGATCGACCCCTTGGCCGTGGAGCAGCGCGACCTTCTGGCGCAGGCTCGTCATGCGCGGCGGGCAGCGGTCGGGCTGGAGCACGCGCCGAGGCGGCGGCTCGAAGGTGTAGACGCAGGAGGGAACACCGAGGGCCCGCGCCCGCTCCGTGAGCCGCGCCAAGAGCGCCTGATGCCCACGGTGCACCCCATCGAAGTTGCCGATGGTGAGCGCCGGGCGGGCGTCTTGTGGGAAACTCAGGGATCCTTGAAAGGTCCGTGCGGGCATGGCGCGGAAGCTATCCCAGCCGGACAGCCTGGGCACGTCGTCAACCGCTCTGGAGCCCCACGGATGATCTTCACAACGACCCTCACCGCCGTCATCGCGCCCTTCTTTTTGACCGGCTGCGGCGGTGACGAACGCCCCAGCGCCCCCGAGGCCTTGGTGATCGGGCTCCCCTTCGACCCCGGCAGCCTCAACCCCGTGGCCTTGCCCTACGCGCTCTCCCAGCAGCTCGTCGATCAGACCCAGCTCCCCCTCGCGCGGCGCCACGCCGGTCCCGACGGCCTCACCTTCGCCCCGGGCCTCGCGACGGCCTGGACCTGGAGCGAGGACCACCGCTCCTTGACCTTCACCCTGAACCCCGCCGCCCGCTGGGACGACGGCAGCCCGGTGACCTCGGCGGACGTGGCCTTCACCTACGCGCTGATCGACGACCCCGCCGTGGCGTCGAACTGGCTCGCCGACGGGAAGCTCATCCGTGAGGTGTTGACCCCCGACCCCCTCACCGTCACCTTCGTCTTTGAGGAGCCCGCCGCCGAGCTGCTCCTGATGAGCGCGGCGACCCACAACATCCTCCAGGCGAGCCGCGTACAAGACGCCGACCGGGCGAGCCTGCGCGGCCACGCGTATAGCCGGGCGCCGTCGTCGAGCGGCCCCTACCGTGTCGCCACCTGGGCCCCCGATGACCACCTCGTCCTGGAGGCGAACCCCCACGCGCTGACGCCGCCCAAGATTCAGCGGGTGATCGCCCGGGTGGTGCCCGAGTACGGCACACGCATCTTGGAGCTGGAGCGCGGCGCCTTGGACCTGCTCATGGACGTGGAGCTCGGCGACGTGGCCCGGCTCACCGCCGAGCGCCCCGACCTGCGGCTGATCCGCACCCCCGACGCCTCGGTGAGCTACATCGGCTGGAACCTCGACGACCCGCGCCTCGCCGAGCCCAAGCTGCGGGAGGCCCTGGACCTCAGCCTCGATCGGCAGGCGCTCCTTCGGGAGATGTACACCGTCGGCGATGAGGCCTACGCGCGGATCGCCACGGGGAGCGTGGCCCCGAGCCTCGGCCCCTGGCACAACGCGGAGCTCGCCCCGACGCCCTACGACCCCAGCCGCGCCCGGACGCTCCTCGCCGAGCTGGGCTACGCCGACACCAACGGCGACGGCGTGCTCGACCGCGACGGCGCGCCCCTGCGCATCGAGCTGCTCCTTCAGAGCGGGATCCCCGAGAGCCAGCGCCTCGCCGTGCGGGCCCAGGCGATGCTCAAAGAGATCGGCGTGGCCTTGGAGCTGGTCGCCGTGGAGCCCAACCGCTTCTCGGCCACGGCCCGAGAGGGCGAGTTTGAGGCGATCCTCTGGGGCTTCGGCAACAACCCCAAGGTCGATCTCGCGGTGCAGTGGCGCAGCGACGGCGCCTACAACTGGATGTCGTACAGCGACCCCGAGACCGACCGCCTCATCGACGCCGCCCGCCGGGCGACGAGCCCCGTCGAGGCCCAGGCGCTCACCCGCGAGATTCAGGCCCGGGTCTACGCCGCCCGGCCCGCGTCGTTCTTGGTGTGGTCCGACCAGGTGAGCGCCGTGGGCCCCCGGGTGATCGGCGCCCAGATGACCGTGCTCAGCGCCTTGGAGTCCTTAGAGACCTGGACCTTGACGCCTAAATGACCGCGGGTCAGTTGCGCCTGCAGGCCCGGCGCAGCGGGCAGCCGTGACGCTGATC
>JBEAVX010000756.1:0-3895 GCA_041160755.1 Pseudomonadota bacterium | reverse complement strand
GTTGGGCCGCGCCGCGGTCACGCACGCGCCGGGCTCGCTGAGCAGGGCGTCCGTCGGCGTGCCGGTCGCGGGTGCGTCGAGCGCCGGGTGTCTTGGCCTCGACCCTCGGGACCGAGAGCGCGACCCGCTGGCCTCTCCCGCGCGTCTGGCGCCTCGATGGCGTCCCGCCTGCAGGCCTGGAGCCCCCGCCCTGCCTGTGGTAGGCTCTGGCGATGGCCCGCCTCCAGGATCTCACAGGATCAACCTATCTCCTCGGTGCGCACCACCTGGTCGGTCGGTCGCGGGCGATGCACACCACGCTGCGCTCCGCGACGGTGTCAGCGCAGCACATCGCGCTCTTGTGGGACGGCGCGGTCTGGAGCGTGCGGGAGCTGGGCAGCAGCAACGGCACCTGGCTCGATGGTCGTCGGCTCGCCGCGGGGGAGATCGCGCCGCTCTCGCGGGGCTCCGTGCTGCAGCTCGGCGGCCCGGCGGAGCAGCTCACCGTCATCGATGACGGCCCGCCGGTGCCCTGCGCGGCGCGTGACGGCACGATCTTGGAGGGGAGCGCCGACCTCTTGGCGATCCCTTCCATCGAGAACCCTGTCGCCGTGGTGCATTTTGACCCTGAGCTGGGCTGGATGGCCTCCATCGGACCCGACGATCGGCCGGTGCGTGACGGTGAGGCGCTCGGGGTCGAAGGTCAGACCTGGCGGCTGAGCCTGCCCCAGCCCCTCCCCTCGACCCTGGAGGCCCGGCGGCCGCCCGTGTCCGCGGTGGATCTCTCGCTGCACTTCGGGGTTAGCCGGGACGAAGAGCACGTCGAGGTGACCGTGCGCCTGGGCTCAGACGCGCACAAACTGCCGCCGCGGGCGCATCATTACCTGCTGCTGACCCTCGCCCGCGCGCGCCTCGGCGACCGGGACGAGCCCGACGCGGAGCAGGGCTGGCGGACCATGACCGACCTGGTCAAGATGCTGCGGCAGAGCACCAACCAGCTCTACGTCAGTCTGCACCGCATTCGTAGAGAGTTTGAGGCGCTCCGTGTGCCCGAGGGTTTTGAGCCCGTGGAGCGTCGGCCTGGGCGTCACCAGCTTCGAATCGGCGCCCGGACGCTGTCGGTCGAGACCCTCTGAGCGGGAGCGGCGTGGGCGAGCACGACGGAATGGCGGCGCGAGCCGAGGTGATCGCCGGGGGAATGCGCTCGCTCGTCTGCCCGACCTGTCAGGCCTCTATTCGTGCGCGTGCGCTCGCGACAGACCGACAGCTCCGCTGCGGAATGTGCCACGGTCTCTTGAGCGGAGACACCCTGGCGCCGGTCCAGTGGCTGTATCCCGAGAGACGCCGCACAAACTCAGGGGCCACGCCGGGCGCCTCAGGCCCACACCCGGACGAGGGGATGGCGACCGCGGAAACCCTGGATCCCGCGCGGCCTGACCTGGTCCCGACGGGGCCGCGGCGCGTCGGTCGTTATGAGCTGCGCGGGGAGCTGGGCCGCGGCGGCGTGGGGGTGGTCTACGCCGCCTGGGACACCGAGCTGGAGCGCGACGTGGCCCTAAAGGTCTTGTTGGCGGGGGGATTTGCCTCCGCCGACGCCCGGCGACGTTTTGTCGCGGAGGCCCGCGCGGCGGGGGGGCTGCACCACGTCCACATCGTGCGGATCTTCGACATGGGTGAGGTCGAGGAGCAGCCCTGGTTCGCGATGGAGCGGGTCTTTGGCCCCTCGCTGGAGGAGGTCATCGGCTCGGGGGGGCCGCTGCCCTTGGAGGAGGCGGCGCGTATCGGCGCCGCGGTGGCCGCCGCGGTGGCCCACGCCCACGCCGCGGGGGTGGCGCACCGCGACCTCAAGCCCGGGAACGTGCTGCTGGACGGAGACGGCCACCCACGCATCGCCGACTTTGGGCTGGCGCGCTCGCTCACAGACGCGCGCCACCTCACCGCCACGGCTCAGATCTTGGGCACACCCTCTTACATGCCGCCCGAGGTGGCCCGGACCGAGCCCAAGATCGACTGGATACGGGCCGATGTGTACGGCCTCGGCGCGCTGCTGTACGCGGCCATCTCCGGGCGGCCGCCCGTCGACGGGCTGAGCTTGAACGAGCGCCTGAGCGCCGCCGCGTCGGGCAGACGCGCGCCGCTGCGCAGGCTGCGGCCCGAGGTGCCCCCGGCCCTCGACGCCATCGTCAGCAAGGCCATGGACCCAGAGGTCCCGCGGCGCTACCCGACCGCGGCGGCGCTGGCCGAAGATCTGCGCCTGTTTTTGGCGGGAGAGCCCGTCCACGCGCGCCCGGAGACGGCCCTAGAGCGTGGTCGCCGCTGGGCGCGCCGACACGCCACCCGGCTGGCCTTGGGCCTGCTCGTCGTGGCGACGGTGGGTGTGGCGCTGTCTTGGGCGCCCGCGAAGCAGGCCTTGGCGCGACGCCAGCGCGAGGCCAGCGCGGCGCGGGCCTGGGAGGGCCTTCAGGCCAGCCTGGGCACCCCCGAAGGGGAGGCGCTCCTCGACGAGCTGCTGCGGTCGGACGCCTACCGGGGCACCACGGCGGTGGCGCAGGCCTGGCTGCGCCGCGGGGACGACCTGGCCCAAGAGCCCCACCCCGTCGGGGAGTTCGGGGAGGGCTCCACGGAGCATGTGGACGCCTGGGCCCGCGCGCTGACCGAGGCCCCCGACACGGCCGTTCGTGGTCAAGCCCTGCTGCGGATGGCCCAGGAGGCCAAAGAGCGCTTCCAACACGCGGACCTTCGGACGCTGCTCGACGCCTTGGCCGCGCTGCCCGCGGGGACGGTCTCGGAAGAGCAGCGCGTCACCTTGGAGCTGGAGTACGCCCTCCACTCTGGGGATCGTCGCCACGCCGTGAGACCTTATGAGCGGGCCAAGGCCATGGGGCTCCCCATCGCCGACCGTGTCCTGGATCCTCGATGGACGCCGCCGGGCCTCGGCGCCGCCGAGCGGCTGGAGCTGCCCCAAGGGGCCGCAAGCTTCATCACGCCCGAAGGCGGCGGCTCGCCGGTGGCGATCGTCACGGTCGGCGACCGCCTGCAGGTCTACCAGCTCACCCCCACGGTGCGCGCCCTGGGCCCCGCTGAGGTGGCGGCGCTGCGCCTCAGCGAGTACAGACTCCAGGACGGGGAGCTCAAGCTGGACCTGGGCGCGCGGTCGGTCGCGGGAGATGTAGACGGCGACGGCGCACCAGAGCGTTACCGGGCCCTGGCGCGGGAGGTGTGCCGGTTCACCCCGGATGAGTCCCGCTGCGAGCCGATCCTGCCCGAGGTGATCCGCACCAACGCCGAGGTCGTGGCGGACCTCGGCGACCTCGACGCGGACGGGCGCGATGAGCTCATCGTGGGCCTCGCGGAGTGGCGAGGCTACGACCTGCGCGTCTACAGCGCCGTAGACGGCGGCTTTCGCCTGCGAGACCGCGCGCAGCGCGGGGCGCCCTCACGTCTGTTGACCCTGGCCGACCCCTGGCGCGCTGGGCGCCTCATCATCGCCGGTGAGCACACGCTCTACCCCAACGCCTACAAATTCGGCGATGATCACCCCCAGGGCCCTGCCCCCGCGGTGGTGGTTCGACGCCTCGTCGAGGACAAGCTCGACGAGCTGTTTGTGCTGCCGCTCCCCGGAAACCCACGCTCCCTCTTCCGCGCCGACCTAGACGGCGACGGCCGCGAGGAGCTTCTGGCGGGGGTGCCGCAGAACGACGAGGAGGGCCATCCGGGGGCCACGGCCGTGTCTCGTTCGGGGGAGGCGCCGGGCTTCTCTTCGATGGTGATCCAGGGCGCCGAGGTGGTCGGCGTGGGCCAGCTCGATGCGGACGCCGCGGCGGAGGTCATCGTGAAGCGCCTCATGGGCGTTGAGAAGCCGGAGTACTGGATCTGGGGGCGAGGATCCCAGGCCTATCCTGCGGCGAAGCCCCCC
>JBEAVX010000752.1:0-7162 GCA_041160755.1 Pseudomonadota bacterium | reverse complement strand
GCGGCTTTGGCGGCCTTGGGCAGGGGCATGGCCTTGAGGTTGAGCGCCTTGAGCGCCTTCTCCCAGCTCTGCTCGGCGACGGAGATGCTGCCCCGGGCGAGGCCAAACTGGCGCTCGATGGCCGAGTACGACGAGGGGATGAAGCCGTATTGCCACGGCGTCACCGTGCGGGCGGGGATGTCCCAGCGGGCATCATCGGGCTGGCCGAGGCGCGCGGTGCCCCACTCGGGCACGTCCGAGGCGGCGTGGGCGGCGCCGCAGATGTACATCGCGTCTTTGGGCTGGACGCCCTTCGCGACGAGGTGGTCCTTCATGCGGGTCCACATGAAGCGCTCACGCAGGCGGTCGCTCTCGATCAGCTCCGCGCGGCTGCCCAAGCGGCGGATCAGCGCCCCGACGAGCACCATCACCTGGCGCCAGGTGTTGTAGTCGGCGCCGATGGTCGGCTCATCGACGTACAGGCTCCACCACTCAGAGAAGGTCGAGGCCCGGCTGTGCTCCAAGAGGCTCTCTAAGAACACCGGGAAGGTGGGCACCAAGGAGCCGAGCTCGACGCCCAAGGCGCCGCCGTGCAGCCGGGCGTTCTCGTCGTCGTCGGAGGGGCCGCCCGGGGCCGTCGGCGTGGCCTCTCGTTGGGGCAACCACTGAAAGACGTGGTCGGAGGAGCGGTCGACGAAGACCAGCTCGACCTCTGGGTTGGCGAGGCCGTAGCAGATCGCCTGGTACTCCGCCGAGAACGGCGTCATCGGCATCACCAACGAGAGCGGCAGCCAGCGCGGCGGGAAGGCCGGGCTCTCCCCCGCGAAGGCCTGCATCGCGACCGGCGGCACACACGAGGCCAGCTCAGGCAGGAGCGCCTGGAGATCCTCACAGGCCTCGATGAAGATGACCTTGGGGGCCGTGCGCTGCAGCCGACGAACGAGCTGAACCGCGCAGGCCGGGCTGTGGTGGGCGACGGGGAAGATCTGCAGGGGCTCTTCCAGCACCCGCGCCACGTCGTCGGAGAGCCCGGCGAGCAGGTCGGCGAGGTGTTTGGCGTCGGGGGCCAGATCGGCGGCGGCGCCGAGGAGCTGGGCCCGAAGCGCGGCGAAGGCTTCGTCTTCGAGGACATCCACGGTGGGGGCCATCATCTCACCCGAGCTGCTTGAGGGCCTCTTTGCCACCCTCCAAGAAGCCGACCCAATCGCCCTTCTCTTTGCTGGCGTGCTTGTCGATGACGCTGTGCCAGAAGCGGTTCATCACGCTTACGTCCTCCGGGATGCGGCGGACGAGGGTGCCGACGACGGACGCCGCGACGAGCTCCGGGCGCACGACGGCGTCGCCGAAGAAGCGGCTGTGCAAGACCGCGTCCTCCAAGACGCCGATCTGCTCGGCGGTGGAGAGCGACGACTCCAGGCGGCCATCGTCGGTGTTGGCGGCGGCGGAGGCCTGGCGCAGATCTTCGAAGGTGCGCAGGAGCACGTCGAGGAGCGAGGGCGGCACGTCGATCTCAAACCCGGCGCGGGCGAGCAGATCCTTGACGCGGAAGAGCACAATCTTCTTCTCGGCGGCCCGGGACTGCACGATGGGGATCTGCACGAAGTTGAAGCGGCGCTTCAGCGCCGAGGACAGGTCGTTCACGCCGCGGTCGCGGCTGTTCGCCGTGGCGATGAGGTTGAAGCCGGGCCGGGCGAAGACAGTGTTGTCGTCGCGCAGCTCGGGGATGGAGATGTACTTCTCCGACAGGATCGAGATCAGCGCGTCCTGCACGTCCGAGGTGCAGCGGGTGAGCTCCTCAAACCGGCCCATCTCGCCGCGCTGCATGGCGGTCATGATCGGCGAGGGGATCATCGACTCTTTGGACTGCCCGGCGGCGATGACCATGGCGACGTTCCAGGAGTACTTGATCTGGTCTTCAGTGGTGCCCGCGGTGCCTTGCACGACGTAGGTGCTGTTCGAGCAGACGGCCGCCGAGAGCAGCTCCGCGAGCCAGCTCTTGCCCGTGCCCGGGTCGCCGATGAGCAACAGGCCACGGTCGGAGGCCAAGGTGACGATGGCGCGCTCGACGATGGAGGCCGGGCCGAACCACTTCTGGGGGATGTCGCGCGGCAGCTTGTCTTGGGGGGTGGAGCCCAAGACGAAGGTGCGCACCATCTTGGGGGTGAGGCGCCAGGAGGACGGGCGCGGGCCCGGGTCAAAGGCCGCGAGGAAGGCCAGCTCCTCGGCGTAGCGGGTCTCGGCGGGGAGGCGCAAGACCTCGGAGGTGGACGTGTCGCTCATCGTGGGCTCCGGTCGAAAGGGTCAGGGCAGCGCAGAGCGCAGCTCTTTGATGAGGGTCTTGAGGCTGCCGGACATCAGGGGGATGCCGTGCGTCTTGAACTGCTGGCGGAAGTAGGGGTTCACGTTGAAGTAGCCCCCGCTGGACACGGATCCGACGGGGATGAAGGTGACGCCGGCCGCGACGACGTTCTTGATCATCGCGAACAGCGGCTGGTCGTTCGAGAACTCGTAGAAGTCGGAGATCCACACCATCACGGTGTCTTTGGGGTCCTGGATCTTGGCCTGGGCGACGAGCATCGCCTTGGGGCCGTCGTTCCCGCCGCCGAGGTTGGTGCGCAGCAGCACCTCCAGCGGGTCGTTGATCCAGGGGCTCAGGTCGATGACCTGGGTGTCGAACACGACGAGGTGGCCGTCTACCTTGGGCAGGGCCGCGAAGATCGAGGCCAAGATCGTGCAGTTGACCATCGCGCTCACCATGGAGCCCGACTGGTCGACCACGACGATGAGCCGGGTGTTGGAGGTGCGCGCCGAGCCCCGCCGGTAAAACAGCCGGTTCACCATCAGGCGGCGGCGCTCAGGGTCCCAGTTGATGAGGTTCTTGTGAATCGTGCGCTTGAGATCGAGGTTGCGGAACACCCGCTTGGGCGGGATGCGTGGGTCAACCTTCGCTTTGCTCGCGCTCTTGACCTGGCGCTTGAGGATGTCGGCGAGGTCGTTCACGTACTTCTTGATCAACATCTTCGCGTTTTGGAGGGCCTCGCCGCTGAGGTTCTTCTTGTCGCGCAGGAGCTGCTCGACGAGGTCCATGGACGGCGTGAGCTTCTCGGCCAAGGCGCGGTCTTTGAGCACCTCACGCAGGGCCATGCGGTTGATGAGGCTCTTCTCTAGGTGGGAGAGCGCGTTCTTGACCTCGGGCTCGGACATCAGCCCCCGGCCCGCGCGGGCCTCGTTCACGGCGAAGTTGAGGTCGTCATCGTAGATCTCGGGGGCGACCCCGGTGGCGTCGGTGTCTTGGGCGTCGGTGCCTCCGCCACCTCCGCCGCCTCCGCCGCCGCCCTCGCCGCGCAGGCCACCTTTGGGGTAACCAAGCGCCTGCTCAAAGCGGCCGACGTCTTGAAGCCAGTCGTTGTACTGCTTCGCCGAGACCTGGGACGCGCCCATGCCCGGGGAGAACACGTTCTGCAGCATCTTGCCGAAGAGCATCATCGACCGGAGCTGCTCCCGGGCGCCGAGCCCGCCCGCGCCTAAGCTCGCGGCGAAGCTCGTGGCCTGGTGCTCACCGGCCGAGTTGGCCTCGGTGGCGCCACCCTCCTCGGGCTCGTCCTCCTCGGGCGGCTGGGGCGGGTTGAGCACCCGCTCGATGCGCTCGTAGTCCTGGCGTAGGCCCTTGTCGCGGCGCAGCAGATCGTTCACCGAGGGGCGGCGGTCGAGGAGCAGCGGGGGGATCTCCACCCCTTCGGCGATCTCCGAGGCGAGCTTCGAGAGCTCCTTCGGGGGGCCGTCCTCGCTCAAGGCCGAGGCGAGGGACCACCAAGAGAGCACCTGGCGGCGGTTTTTTGCGGCGCGTTCGTCCATCGTGGCTCCTCTCAAGACTTCTTGCGGAGCAGCTTGCCCGCGCGCTCGGTCAGCGCCGCCAAGGTGCTGGACTTGGTCTTCGCGGCGGCGGCGATGCCCTCCCAGGGGCCGGACGGCGTCTTGGCCCCTTTGGCCTGCACCGCGAGGGGCTGGAACGACCAGGCGCCGCCGTCAAACCGAAGCAGGCCCCACAGGCGGTCGGACTTGGCCACGGTGACGGCGTCGAGGCCCTGGAGCGGGCTCATCCGGTCGAAGGTGATCGGCACATGGCCGTCGCCGAGGGGCACGGAGAGCACACCCTCGTCGCGGGTTGGCGCGCTGTTGATGAAGACGGGGACGGCGAGCTGAACGGGGTGGCGGTCCGTCGGCGCCACCTGGGGCCACTCGGTGAGCGCCATGGCCGCCGAGGCGACCGTCGCCACGTCAACGGGCTGGCCGGGGGTCGTCTTCTTGAGGATGAGATCGCCGCTTGAGCAGAGCGCGCCGGACACCGTGAGGGCGCGGCGGTCGCCGATCTCGCGGAGCGTGCTCTCAAAGCCCCGAAGGACGGCCCACCACGACTCCTCACCGGCCAAGGCGTCGACGCGCCAGCCAGAGAGCGTGGCGCGCACGACCCGCTGCTTGCCGCCGTGCTCCAACACGCCCCAGATCACGGCGCTGACCATGTTCCGGTGGTGCTGGGCCTCGACCATAAACGGCGAGAGCTTGGCCCCGTCGATGGCCTCGTTCGTGAGCGCGGGCTGCTTGGGCAGACAGGCCAGAAGCGAGCGCGACCACAAGTCAGCCCAGCGGGCCCGGGGCGCGTCGGTGAGCGCGGCCAGCGGCAGCTTCGAGAGCAGCTCTTGGTGAAAGCCGGTGAGGAGCGTGGCCGGGCGGAGCACGGCTGGAGAGACGAGCTGCAGCTCACCCAAGGAGGCGTCAAAGGCCGTCACCGCGCCGGGCTCGATCTGGCCCAGACCGGCGAGACCAAGCTCGACGAGCCACTGGCGGGCGTTGGAGAGCAGGCCCAGGGCCTCGGCAGGGGCGTCCACCGTCGTCGTGGCGGGGGCGTCCTGCGCCGAGCGGCCCAAGACCGCGTTGAGCTGGGCCGCCAAGGCGTCGGCGCAGGCACCTTGCAGGGCCTCCCGGGCGGCGGCGAGGCCGATCATCGCGGCCTCCTGCGGCGGGCCCGAGCACGCCGCGTTGACGGAGTCCGTCACCAGCGGGCCGAGGGGGCTGCCGTCGAAGGCGCGGGCGAGGGCGCGCAGGGCGTCTTTTTGGGCGTCGGCGAGGCGACCCAAGCCGCCGAGCAAGGTCTCGTCTAGGGTGGTGAGCGCGGCGCTGGCTTCAGCGAAGCCCGGCGGCGCCGACCGCAGAGGGGTAGGGAGCATCCGGTCTCCTGTCAGCCGCTGATGAACCAGCTCAGCTCGGGGATGGGTTGGTTGGAGCAGGGCATCTCGGTGTAGCGCAGGTCGTTCAGAAACCGCGCGAACACCTCTGAGGCGGGCTCCTTCGTCTCGCTGCCCCGGGCGGCGGACATGAGGCTGCGGGCGTTGCCGGTGACCGAGGCGTCGAGGCCCAAGGCCGCCGCGAGGCCATCGGCGCCGAACACCTTCACAGCCTCGCCGACCATCTCGGCGATGTGTTTGCAGCCGCCGCCGCCCAAGCCGCCGCAGCGCCGGTTGTTGTTCGTGCTGCAGTAGTAGTTGCCGGTGCCGGCCTCATAAAACGCGCAGTAGACGCGCTCGATGTCGGAGCCGCTGGAGATGATGCCCTGGATACGTTTTCCGCGCAGCTCGACGAAGGGCACGTCCTTCACCTTGCGGCCTTTGGGGGAAGGGCGGGGCGCGGCGATGACGCTGCGCCGCGCGAGGGAGTCGGACATCCTGGGCTCCTGATTTGACCGCACAACTTTATTCAGTTGGCGCTGCGCTTGCAGGCCAAAGAGTGTCCACCCCTGTCAACGCTGCGAAACGGGCGGATTCAGGATAGGAGCCGCTCATGCCAGAGATGATCGTCATCGGCGCGGGCGTCAGCGGGCTCTCCACAGCGGTGACGCTTCGGGCGGACGGCTGGTCGGTTCGGGTGCTTGAAGCGGGGGATTCGCCTGGCGGGAACGTGCGCTCCGAGCGGGTGGAGGGCCGGGTGCTCGACCGCGCGGCGAACGGCTGGCTCGACAACGAGCCCGCCATGGACCGCCTGCTCACCCGCCTGAACCTCCACCCCCGGGTGATCCGGGCGAGCGACCGCTACAAGGCCCGCTGGATCTGGGCGATGGGCGAACGCCACGCGGCGCCGCTCTCGCCCCCGGCCCTGCTCAAGACGCGCCTGCTCTCTTGGCCCGCGAAGCTGCGTTTGCTCTTGGAGCCCTTCTTGCCCCGCCGGGTGAGCGCTGAAGACGAGTCCCTCGCCGACTTTGTGCGCCGCCGCCTGGGCCCTGGGCTCCTCGACCGCATGATCGCCCCGATGGTCACGGGCATCTTCGCCGCGGATCCCGAGCGGTTGAGCCTCGCCGCCGCCTTCCCCCGCATGGCCGAGCTGGAGCGGGAGCACCGCAGCCTGTTCTTGGCGATGTTGCGCCTGCGCCGAGGCGGCGCCCCCGCCGGGCACCTCGTCACCTTCGACGGCGGCGCCGGATCTTTGCCCGAGGCCCTCGCCGCGAGCCTCGGCGACGCCGTCTCTCTGGGCACCCCGGCCCTCGCCCTGGAGCGCCTCGGCGATCGGTGGCGGGTGCGCACGCCTCGGGGCGAGGTCACCGCCGACGCCATCGCCTTGGCCTGCCCCGGCTTCGTCCAGGCCGAGCTGCTCCGCCCCCACGATCCCGCCGCCGCCGCGGCCTTGGCCAGCATCCCCTACGCGCCTGTCGCCGTCGTCGTCACGGCCTCGCCGCGCGGCGCCTGGGCTTGGGAGCCCGAGGGCTTCGGTGTGCTCAAGGCCCGGGGCGAGGACCTCGGCGGCGTGTTGGGCGCGGTGTTCACCTCCTGCGTCTTCCCCGACCAGGCCCAAGGCGACGAGCACCTCATCCGCACGATCCTCGGCGGCGCGATTCACCCCGAGGCGGCCTTGGGCGATGACCAGGTGCTCATCGGCCGCGCCCGGGCCGCCTTGGCCAAGCTCTGCGACGGCGAGCGCCACCCGCCGCACCTCACCCGGGTCTTTCGCCACCCGCGCGGCATCCCGCAGTACCTCCCCGGCCACCCCCAGCGGGTGCTGGAGGCCCGGGCCGCTGAGGCTCGACTGCCGGGGCTGTTCTTAACCGGCAACCACCTCGACGGCGTCGGCGTCAAAGACGGCGCCCGGGGCGCGGAGCAGCTCACCGCCCGGGCCCGCGCGCGGATCACGCCCGGAG
>JBEAVX010000689.1:0-6725 GCA_041160755.1 Pseudomonadota bacterium | reverse complement strand
TGCCCAGGAGGCGCCAACGGTCGCTCTCTTGGTCGAAGCCGCCGTTGGGGAGGAGCTGAATGGCCGCCCCGTCGGGGTCTTCGATGACGCTGAGGTCGTCGAGCAGCACCGTGCCCTCATCGAGCAGGCCCACCACGAGCTCCTCCCAGGTGCCGTCTGGGCCCACGGCGCTGGGGTCGGCCGGGCCACGAACCCGGTAGGTGGTCCAGGTGGAGCGGGGGAGCTCATCGCTCGCCGCCCAGGCCTCCGGCGCGCGGTTGTCGGCCCAAGGGTCACGAAGCTCCAGGCTGGAGCCGCCGCCGTCGCAGCTTGAGGGCCAGCGTCCGCCGTCGAAATAACGGACCTCATCCGCCGGGTTTCCCCGGGCGTCAAGGAGCAAGACGCGGTCGCTCGTGTTGCTGAGGCGGCCGCTGAAGTCCCCCAGCACGGTGATGTCGCCGTGTTTGGCCCGAAGCGCGTCGGCGTCGTTGGAGATCACGAGGCGCTCGTCGGGCCCGAGGACGGTGCCCTCTGGGAGCTCGAACGCCACGGCGTCGACGAGCTGCCAGCCGCTCAGGTCCACCGCCGTCTCACCTCGGTTGTAGAGCTCGATCCACTCCTCGGGGTCGTCGGTCACCGCCTCGCCCTCCTTGGAGCGGGGCGCGTGGTGGTACTGAATCTCGCTCACCACCACGTCCTCGGTCAGCTCGATGAGGTTCTCCGCGCCTGGGGTGGCCTCGCTCGGCACGCGCCACGGGCCAGCGCCCTCGGCGCGCCCCCTCACGGCGCTCGTTACCCGCACGGCGTCGAGCAGGGCGCCTCGGTCGGCGGAGTAGAGGTACAAGACCTCACCGGCCTCGACGGACAGGCCCGTGGCCTCGATGGCCAAAAGCTCGCCGGGCGCGAGCGACTCCTCGGGGATCGTCCAGGCCTCACCCCCTTCAGTGGCCAAAACGAGCCCGCCGAGGGCCTGATCCCCCTCGCTCAGCGAGATCAGCTCCACCCAGAACGGGTCGTCGGAGGCGGGGGCGACCTCGTTCAAGAGGAGCGTGGGGCCCGAGGACGACGCGGTGACCCGAGCGCTCAGGGCGCAGCCGAAGGTCAGGTCGTCGTCCGGCGCCTCGGCCTGGTGAAGCTCGACGGCCAAGACGTTCTGCCCCCGGACCAAGGCGTCGGCCGGGAGCGCCGCGCTCACCTCGGCGGCGCCCGTCACAGCCGCCGTGGCGAGGGTCTCGGCCCCCACCGCGCCGCTGGGCAGGTTCTCGCGCAGCACCTCGACGCCGTTGAGGTAGACGATCGCGCCGTCGTCGAGGACACACTGCACGAAGAGCTCGGCCTCGGCGGGATCGGCGTCCAAGGTGAACTCTGTCCGGAAGAGGGCGGTGGTGGGGATCGACGACAGCTCGGTGTTCCCGCGCTGGCCGAGCAGCGGCGCCCGCGAGCGGAAGAGCGCGTAGGTGTTCTCGACGTTGGTCACCGAGGTGTCGCCGAAGGTGTCCGCCCAGATGAACCGTGTGGAGTCGCCAAAGTACGCGCTGTTCGCCCATCCCCAGGGGTCTGAAGAACGATCCGCGTCGACCCCTGGCGCCGCCCAGAGCGCGTCGGCGTCGCTCTCCTCGATGAGCAGGGTGAGGGCCTCGACGGACGGCGGCGGATCCCCCGGGGCGGCGCGGGGGGAGTCGCCGCTGGGGCCGAGCACCCACTCAAAGGTGGTGATGGAGGTGCCGACCACACCCTCTGGGAGATCCACCTCAGCGATGGTCATCTGCGGGCCGCCGTAGTCGTCGGGAGACTCCCAGGCGGCGATGAACAGGTGATCTTCGGGGGTCACGTCTACGAGGAAGTCCTCCACCGTCGTCCAGTCGCCGTCGGGATCTTCGCCGACGAGGCGCAGGTCAACGCCATCCGCCCGGCCCAGATAGAGGCCGTAGTAGTTGTCGGCGGTGACCCAGGCCGTCCCCACCGAGCCCTCTTGAACGGCGCCCGCGTAGAAGATGGCCTCACCGCTGTCCCACGCGCCGTCGTCGAAGGCTAGGTTCGCCCAGCCCTCCGGGACGTCGCCCGAGAGCTCGTAGCGCCAGGTGGCGTCCATCGCCACGAGCGCCAAGGTGGTCGGGGGTGTTCGTGGATCGAGCAGGTTGGTCGCGCCGGGGGTGCCGCCGAGCTCCGCGCTGGCCGCCCAGCCCTCGGCGCGGTCGCTCATCGTGTCGGCGTTGACCTTGGCGAGGGTGAGCCCCGAGCCGTCGGCCGCCACGGGCCAGGGGTCGTCGAGGCCGTAGGCCACCGTGTCGATTCGCCGACCGGCGTTGTTGATGAGGTCGATGCGCTCGCCGTCGTCGCTGAGGCGCCCGTCGAAGGGCCCCAGCGCCCCGGGGACCTCGCCTGGATCCGCCGCCACCACCAGATACCCCCCGGCGGCCACCACGACGCCCTCGCCGAAGGTGTAGGAGACGCCCCCTTGAAGCGACCAGCCGGAGAGGTCCATGTCCAGCGCCATGGGGTTGTGAAGCTCGATCCACTCGGACTGGCCGTCTGAGGCTGGGTGAACCTGGAGCTCGTTGAAGGTGATCGAGCCCGGCGTCTCGATCTCTTCGCGGGTCCAAGGGCTCGACGCGGACGGCACCTGCTCCACCCCGTCGCCGGTGTCCTCGTCGCCGCCGCTGTGCTCGAAGGGATCATCGGAGGGCTTCGTGGGCTCACCACAGCCCACGTCAAGTCCGCCCAAGACGAGCAGGCCGATGGCGGAGCGCCCGATTGAGCGGCGTGGGGACTTCGTGGGGGCGAGCAGGCGGACGCTCATGGAGGGTCTTCCGGGTGAATCGTGATTCTACACCCGGAGGGACGGGGTGTTGCGCCGCGGGATCGTCGTCGACGCGTCATCGCTGGCGCGGGTTTATCTGTTCACCGAGAACGGGATCTTCATGTCGGTCCCGTTTTGGTCGTAGACCGTGGCGCCCCAGGCGCTCGACTGTGTGCTTACGGCCATGTAGGTGTATTGGTTGAACAGGCAGTCCTGTGTGTTGCTGTCAACACACTGAGAGGAGCCGTTCAGCGCCGTGCCCCCGCCGCCCGAGACGGTCTGTGGGGGATGATGGCCGCCGGCGACGGAGTGATCGAACAGGTGAATGTGCCCCACATGCAGCCACTTCACCGCGGCGACCTTCGCGAAGCCTGCGGCCTGACAGGCCCCGGCCTAGAGTTCACCGAGCGCACGTCGCCACCGAGGTCCCCTCTTGCGGTGATCACCCGGCGGGAGACCGCGCGAGCGGGCGGAGGACGGCGCCCAAGGCCCAGCCCACTCCAAACGCCACGAGGGTCTGTGCGAGGCGCACGAGCAGCCAGGCGTCCGGCAGCTCCCCCACGGGCACGCCGAGGGGCGAGAGCAGGTCAAACACGGCGGCGGGGGCGGCGAGGCCAACGGCGAGGGCGGCCCGGGTCCAGAACGCGCCCCGGCGCTCTGGGGGCTGCCCTTTGGCCGCGTCGGACAGGCCGGTCACGAGGGCGGTGAGGATCACCAAGGCGGCGGCGATGCCGGCGAGCTTCACGGCGGCGGAGTGGGTCATGCCGTACCGAATGGCCAAGGCCGGGGCGGCGAAGGTGAGGGTGAAGCGCGCGCCGACGTGGTGCAGCGCGGTGACCAAGGCCGAGTCTGTGGCGGGTGTGGGGCGGCCGCGCACCCAGAGGCACAGGCCGAACATCAGGGTGGCCGCGGCCATGATCAGCGCCACCTCGTCGAGGTAGGCCAGGTTGTACAACAAGGCGACGAGGTTGCCGCCGAGCACGAGGGCTGAGGCCGCGCCGAGGCCGATGAAGAAGTTCACGAGCTGCACCGCGGAGGGTGGCGCCTCCGCCACAGGCTCACGGCCGATCCATTGCAGCAGGATCAAGGTCAAGACCAGCCCGACGACCCGCAGGGCGAGGTCTTGCTCTGTCCAGGGGTTCCACAGGAGCACCTCGACGACACACAAGACGGCGGTGTGGCTGACGGCGGCGAAGACCCCGAGGGGCCCGGCGGCGATCTGCCGCGCCGTGGGCGGGTGCAAGAGCGCGGTGATCATCAGGTACGCGGTCAGGGCCCAGGGCAGCTCCAAGACGGCCTGCACCCGCAAGAAGCTCGGCGCCATCCACGCGCCGTCCCCGGCCAAACCCACGAGCCAGGCGACGGGCGGGTGGTTGGGCGCGAGGTTGAAGTAGTGCTGGCTGTGCACAAACTGGCGGAGATAGCTGGGCGCTGCGTTGTGCTCCAAGACCATCCAGGCGTTGAAGATCACCTGGTTGACATACAACAGGCCGCTGACGGCGAAGAAGGCCAAGGCCGCCCGGGGCAGGCCGGGCGTGCTCGGGGTGAACGCCTTGGGCGCGGCGAAGGGCAGGCCCACGAGCGCGGCGCACAGCGCGGTGACACCTACGGCGGTCCACAACATCGGGGGCTCCGGGATCGTTCGGTGAAGCGCGCGTCGGAGGATGACCCCCAAAGAGGAAGGGAGGCCGTCCGCCTCGGCCTCAGAATACACAACTCCTGCGCGCGCCCGTCGTGCGGCCAGCGCCTCCCGCGCCTCCCGCTCAGAGGCGCTGGCCGTCGATCCAGCAGGCCCCGCCCCGGTCTCCGTCTAGGCCGGGGAGCCCAAAGAGCAGCTCCTCCGCGCCGTCTCCGTCGAGATCGCCAAGGCCAAACGAGGCGCCGATCCCGTCGCCAACGTCTCCGCTGAGGCGCAGATCGGCGGCGCTCGTGTTGAGGGTGCCGGTGCGGGCGGCGCCGCCGTAGATCAGGACCGCGCCGGGCGCATCAGGCGCCCCGATGAGCAGCTCGTCATCGCCGTCGCCGTCGAGATCGGGGACAAAACGCGCCGAGGCGCCGACGCCGTCGCCGCTGTCGCCCTTCACCCGGAGGCTCGCGGCGGAGGACACGGTGAGGTTCTTCGTGATCGGCCCGAGCAGCACCCAGACGCTCTCGGAGTCCGTGGAGCCGACGGCGAGATCGGCCTTGCCGTCGCCGTTGAGGTCGCCCCGGCTGGCGAGGGCCGTGGGGATCACGTCGCCGCCTAAGCTGAGCACAAACTCAGCGTCTTGGGCCATCACCTCGCCGCTCACCGCAGCGAACAGCAGCACCTCGCCGTTGTTGGACAGGCCGAGGCCGCCCCGATCGATGTTCGAGGCCACGGGCGCGTCGAGGCCGTCGTTGTCCCAGTCGGAGAGGGTCACCGCCGCCCCGAACCCGCCGGAGCTGTCTTCGCCGAGCAAGGTGAGCGCCGCGTTGGCCTCGTTCAGCGAGGCGGAGGACGACGCCGCGCCGGTGAGCAGGTACGCCGCGCCGGAGTCGGTCACCGGGAGGCCGAGCAGGCCGACGGCGTCGACGCCAGGTGCGCCGATGAGCAGATCCGCGCGGCCATCGCCGTGCACCTCGCCGATGGCCATCGCGGCGCCGAAGGACGCGCCGGCCTCGCGGTGGCGAAGGGTGACGTCGGCCCCGCCGAGGCTCGACGCGCCGCCGCCCGCGAGGAGCAGGTGAACGGCGTCGTCCTCCGGCGCGGCGACGGCGAGGTCGTCGTGTCCATCTCCGTCAAAGTCGGGCACGGTCAGCACGATGAACCCCGCGCCGGAGCCGCCTTCGCCCTCTCGCTCGTCGCCCTCGTCCACACGCGCGGCGTCGGGGCCGATGAGGTAGAGCCGCCCGCCGCCCGCGTTCGCCCCGGGGGCCCCGATGGCGAGCTCTACGGCGCCGTCGAGGTCGAGGTCTACGCCGTCCACGCCGCGCCCGGCCTCGTCCCCGACGCTCACCCCGGTCGCGCAGGCGCCCAGCGCGTCGAGGCGCAGCGCGCAGTCCGTCGTGGCGCCGTCACAGTCGTCGTCGGATGCCGTGTCGCAGCGCTCGACGTGGCTCGGGGAGACCTCGGGGTCGGCGTCGTCGCAGTCGTCGTCGGTCTCGGCGCTGCCCGCCGGGGGATCACAGGCCAAGATGGGCGCCCCGTCGCCGTGCCCGTCGCCGTCGCCGTCGAGGTACACCGTCTGCCGACCGGCGCCGACGCTGTCGTCCTCGTCGTCGGTCAGGCCGTCACAGTCGTTGTCTTGATCGTCGCAGATCTCATCAGCGTCGGGGTGGATCGCCGCGTCGCCGTCGTCGCACTCCTCGCAGGCGATGTAGCCGTCGCCGTCTTGATCGACTCGGCCGATGGAGCCGTCGCAGTTCTTGTCCTCGGCGTCGGAGCAGGTCTCCGGGGCGCCGGGGAAGGCGCTGGCGTCTTGGTCGTCACAGTCGCCGGGGGTGTCGGTGGTGTTGGGGGTCGCCGGGCAATGGCGCTGGGCGTCTCCGGCGCCGTAGCCGTCGCCGTCGAGATCGTCGTAGCGGTCTTCAGGCAGGCCGACGGCGGGATCGGCGTCGTCACAGTCGCCGACGTCCATCACGAACCCCTCGGGCACCGGGTCACAGGCCCGGGCCTGCTGGGGCGTCGCCTCGTCGCCGAGGCCGTCGCCGTCGTCGTCGGCGTAGAAGGTGAGCCAGGTGCCCTCGTCGCCGAGGCCGTCGCAGTTGGCGTCGATCCCGTCGCAGGCCTCCGCCGCGCCGGGGTGCACGGTGGCGTCCCCGTCGTCGCAGTCCGGGCCCTCGAAGGTCGTGGTGGTGAAGCCGTCGCCGTCGGCGTCGAGGCGGTGCTTGAGGTCGTCGTGGCTGAGCCAGGTGGAGCAGCCCGCGAGCAGCGCCACGAGCCAGATCGTCGTGCGGGGCGCGCCGGGGCTCATCGGGACTCCAA
>JBEAVX010000672.1:0-3024 GCA_041160755.1 Pseudomonadota bacterium | reverse complement strand
TCCTACGGTTTGACCAAGACGTTGATCTCGCCGTGCTCGTGCCGACGCTCAAGCTCAACAGCCGCAAAGGCGCCGTGCCCCTGCGCCTCGCGACCGAGCAAGAGATCACCGACGATCCGTCAGCCGCCAACGCCCGGGACGAGGCCGCCGAGACCGGCCACACCAAACGTTGGGTCGCCCTGCGCCCGGTGCAGTCGTTGCAGCGCGACACGGCCTATGACTTCGTGATGCCCATCGGCACGGCGTCCGCCGAGGGCCCGCGCCGCACCACTGAAGAGTACAGCGCCGAGCTTCGCACCTACGGGCCCTTGGTCTTGGAGGAGAGCCGCTGCGGCTACCAAGACCGCTGCACGCCGGGCACCCCCATTGAGCTGCGCTTCTCAAACCCCATCGATCCGAAGCTGCTCACGAAGGCGCACGTCGAGGTGACCCCGGCGATCTCGGGCATGAACCTCGCGGCCTATGGCGATCGGGTCTACATCTACGGCGAGAAGGCCGGGGAGACGACCTACTCGGTCACGATCAAGCCCGAGCTCCCCGACACCTTCGGGCAGACCTTCGGCGAGTCCAAGAAGCTCACGTTTAAGGTCGGCCCGGCGGATCCCCGGCTGAGCTGGGGCTACGGCGACGTCATGACCCTCGACCCCGAGGCCAAGCCGACGCTGACCGCGATCAGCGTGGCCCAGAAGACGCTCAAGCTGGAGGTGCGCCGGGTTAGCCCACAAGACTGGGCCGCCTATGCGCTCTGGCAGAGAGACCAGCGCTGGGCCGAGCGCCCCACGGCCCTGCCGGGCCAGCTCGTGATCAACAAAGACGTCGCGGTGACCGGCGCGGGCGGGGCGGCGGTGGAGTCGCTCATCGATCTGGCGCCTTACCTCAAGGACGGGCGCGGGGCCCTGATCGTGCGCCTCGTCGGCGCCCAGGGCCGCGACCGCTGGGATCGCCAAGAGCTGGTCACCTGGGTTCAGGCCACGGAGCTCGGCCTCACCGCGTTCAACGACGGTGAGCAGCTCCTCGTGTGGGCGACCGGGCTGCGCGACGGCCGGGCCCTCGCCGGGGTCGAGGTGCAGCTCCAGAAGGGCGGGCCCAGCGCGGTGAGCGACGCCACGGGCCTCGCCCGCATCGCCTTGCCCAACGAGCCCCAGAAGGCCGGGGTGCTCACGGCCAAGATGGGCGACGACGTCGCGATCTTGCCGCCGAACAACAGCGTCTATTGGTACGAAGACTACTCGCCGTGGCAGGCCGCGCCGGGCTCCGACCACCTCGCCTGGCTGACCTTCGACGACCGCGGCCTGTACCGCCCCGGCGAGACCGCCCGGGTGAAGGGCTGGATTCGTCGGGTGACGCCGGGCCCCAAGGGGGACCTGCAGGGCCTCGGCGACGGCGCTCGCGCGGTGAAGTGGCTCCTGCGGGACTCCGTGGGCAACGAGATTCAGAAGGGCGAGGTGATGCTCGGCAAGCTCGGCGGCTTTGACCTGAGCCTGAGTCTTCCCCCGACGATGAACCTCGGCACGGGCTACGTCGAGCTGGCCCTGGTCGGCGGCGACCTCGACGGCGGCGGCTTCACCCACCCCGTCAACGTGCAGGAGTTCCGGCGCCCTGAGTTTGAGGTGGGCATGAGCGTCGGCGACGGGCCGTATGTGCTCGGCGAGCGCTTCTTGGCCACGGTCACCGCGAGCTACTTCGCCGGTGGCGGCTTGGCCTCGGCCCCCGCCCAGTGGGAGGCCCGGGCGTCTGGCGGCAGCTACAGCCCGCCCAACCACGACGGCTGGAGCTTCGGGCCCTGGACGCCGTGGTGGATGTTCTGGCGCGGCGGCGGCCCGCCGACCGGCGGCTTCCCGGAGACCTTCACCAGCCTCGAAGGGGTCACCGACGCCTCAGGCGGCCACACCGTCTCCGTCGATCCCCACTCGCTCAAGCCCGCCCGGCCGGTGAACCTGAGCCTTCAGGCCACGGTGACCGACCTCAACCGCCAGGCCTGGACACAAAACAAGCAGATCACGATTCACCCCAGCCGCGTCTACGTCGGCGCCCGCACCGCGCGCCCCTTCGTGAAGGTCGGCGAAGACATCGACGCTGAGCTCGTCGCCGTCGGCCTAGACGGCGAGAGACTGACCGGCGTTCAGTTAAGCGCGCGGCTCGTGCGCCTGAGCTGGGAGCAGGTCGCCGGGGTTCACGAAGAGGTCGAGATCGAGGTGGGGAGCTGCGCGCCGACGTCCGGCCCGGATCCCGTCACCTGCGCCCTCAAGCCCGACAAAGGCGGCTCCTACCGCCTCATCGTCACGGCCAAGGACGCCGAGGGCCGCCCCACCCGCACCGACATGCAGGTCTATGTGCAGGGCCCCGACGCCGCTGTAGACCGCAGCCTCGCCCAAGAGGAGGTCCAGCTCGTCCCCGACAAGCGGGAGTACGCCGTCGGCGACGTCGCCGAGCTGATGATTCAGGCGCCGTTTTACCCCGCCGAAGGCCTCTTGAGCCTCCGCCGGGACGGACTGCTCCGCGAGGAGCGCTTCGTGATGGAGGGCCCCACCCACAGCGTCAAGGTGCCCATCGAGGAGGGCATGACGCCGAACCTCTTCGTGCAGGTCAACCTCGTCGGTCGGGCCAAACGGGAGCTGGATGGCGCGGATCCCGCCAGCTTGCCCAGCCGCCCGGCCTACGCCTCGGGCCAGGTCGAGCTCAAGGTGCCGCCGCTCACCCGGGCGCTCACCGTCGAGGTCAAGCCCCGGCTCACGTCCTTGGCGCCTGGGGGCAGCACGGCGCTGGATCTGCGCGTGACCGACGCCTCGGGGGCGCCGGTCACCGACGCGGAGCTCGCCGTCGTCGTCGTGGACGAGTCGGTCCTCGCGCTCTCCGGCTACCAGCTCCCCGACCCCTTGGAGGTGTTCTACGCCAGCCGTGGGGCCGGGGTGACCGACCACCACCAGCGCGCCCAGGTGTCCCTCGCCACGACGGGCCTGCTCGGGCCGATGAGCCCCACGGGCGGCGGGGAGTCAGACGGCTTCGGCATGGGCGGCCTGGGCC
>JBEAVX010000657.1:0-4999 GCA_041160755.1 Pseudomonadota bacterium | reverse complement strand
CGATCGAGGCCCTCGTGGTCATCGAGCCACGCCAAGGCCTCGGCCCGGGGTAGGCCGCCGACGGCGGGGGTGGGGTGCAGGCGGTCGAGGAGCTGCAGCGGCGTGACGCCCTCGTTGAGCCGGGCCTCCACAGGCGTGCGCAGGTGCTGCACGTCGACAAAACCCGCGACCTCGGGGGACTCGGGCAGGGTCACGTCCCGGGCTAGGCCGTCGAGGCTCGACACGATGGCCTCAGCGACGAGGCTGTGCTCCTCGTTGTCTTTGGGCGAGCGCAGCAGGTCTTGGGCGAGGTTGGCGTCATCGTCCCCAGCGCCCCGGCGGCGGGTCCCGGCCAGGGCCACGGTGCGCAGGCGCCCGGCGGACACCCGGATGAGCTCTTCAGGCGTAGCGCCGACGAAGCCCGAGCCGTCGCTGCGTTTGAGCAGGTAGGTGGTGCAGCCCCGCTGGCGCTCACGCAGGGCGAAGGCCGTGGCGACGGCGTCAAAGACGGCACCCTGGGGCGCCCGAAGGGCTTGGCTGCGGGCGAGCACGACCTTTCGGAGCCGCCCGGCGTCGAGGGCCTCCCGCGCGGCGAGCACCCGGGCCTGCCATGCGGGCCACCCGGCCTCTTCATCGACGATCTCGACGGCGGAGGCGCCGGAGGGGTCGGGCAGGGCCTCGGCGGCGAGGGGCAAGGTCTGCCGCAGGGCCTCCAGCCGGGCCATCGCCGCGTCTTCGCCCAAGGTGAGCCCGGCGGCCAAGGCTGCGCTCACCCGACCGCCGCGGCTGTGGATGATCAGCTCGGGCACCCACAGGCCCTCGTCAAAGCCCGCCCAGGTCTCCGGCGGCATCCCATGCGAGAACGAGAACGCCGAGACGGCCAGAGGCAACGACGGATCCGGCGCGGCGCCGAGCTCCCGGGTGTTGCGGGCGAGCTCCGACCAGGCGGCGTCGGCCAAGGCGAAGCGGCGCGGGCCCCGGGCGGGGCGGCGCAGGGCCACGCCCACGGCGGCGAAGGACCGGCCATCGACCGGGTCATACCAGGCCACCGCCGCGCGACCCCTTGCCAGAGGGGATCGCAAAAGCTCCCACGGGTCCTCCACAGGGCTCGGCAGGTGCAGGCGCAGAAGCTCCGCGCCGGGGGTCAAGGCCGGGCGGACGGGCTCAACGAGGGCGACCTCAGACATCGCCGCCTCCTCGGGGCGCCTCTCCCACGACGATCGAGGCGACCGGCGGGAAGACGTCCCAGCTCTCGGCGATGAGGCCCTCGGCGCGCATCAGCGCCTCAAACTCCTTCCGGGTGCAGAAGGCGTCAATCGAGCCCGCGAGGTAACGGTAGGCGTCGCCGAAGCCGGTGATGAGCCCGCCCACGACGGGCACGATGAGCTTGTTGTAGCTCGCCTGCACCACGCGGCTCGGCGCGGACTCGGGCTGGAAGAAGTCGAGCACGACCACCCGCCCGCCGGGCTTGAGCACCCGGGCGCACTCGGCGACGGCCTTGTGAACCTCGGGCACGTTGCGCAGGCCGAAGCCGCACAAGATGCCGTCGATGCTGTGATCCTCAATCGGCAGCTCCCGGGCGTCCGCCGTCTCGATGCGCACGTTGGATCCAGGCGGCAGCTTCGTGGACCCCGCCGCCAACATCGACGGCGAGAAGTCCAAGGCGTGCACCTTCGTGGCCCCTGCGTCGAGCATCATGCGGGTGAGGTCCATCGTGCCCGCGCAGAGGTCGATCACCTCGCCGCGCACGTTGGGGCCGAGCGCACGAATCGCCGAGCGCCGCCAGAGCTGGTCGAGGCCCAGGCTGAGCACCCGGTTGGCGAGGTCGTAGCGTGGGGCGAGGCGCTCAAACATCTGCCGCACTTCAGGGGCGCGGTCGGCGTCCCCGGCCTTGGGGGCGGAGACGGGCAGCTCGGGGCTCACGAGACACGCTCGACGAGGTGGTGGGCCAGGCCGACCAAGGCCGCGCGGGCCGGGGACTCGGGCAGCCGGGTGAGGTCGGCCAAGCCGTCGCGAACGTGCGCGCGGGCGATGTCCAAGGCGTCTTGGGACGCGCCGCTGGCGACGACCTCGGCCACCAAGGCGGCCACCTCAGACTCGGCGGGGGCGCGCTCCATGAGGCGATCCCGCAGGCTGGGGCGACGCTCCATCGCCAACAGCAGGGGCAAGGTGGGCTTGCGCTGGGCGAGGTCTTGGCCGGCGGGTTTGCCCGTGAGGCGCTCCTCGCCGCTGTAGTCGAGCACGTCATCGGCGATCTGAAACGCCACGCCCATGCGCCGCCCGAAGGAGTGCAGCGCGTCGGCGTGGTCATCTTGGCCGATGGCCCAGGCCCCGGCGGCGGCGCACCAGGCCATCAACGAGGCGCTCTTGCGGTCGATGACCTCGTAGTAAGCGTCTACGCCCAGCTCCAGGTGCCCGGCGTTGAGGAGCTGGCTGATCTCGCCCTCGCTCATCTCGGCGACGGTGCGGGTGAGCTCGGTGACGGCCTTGAGCCCGCCCTCTTCAGCGGCGATCAACATCCCCCGGGACACGCAGAAGTCCCCGGCGAGGATCACCGACGGGTTGGTGAAGACCTTGTGGGCGGCGGGGCGGCCCCGGCGGGCGTCGGCCTCGTCCACCACGTCGTCATGGAGCAAGGAGCCCAGATGGATGAGCTCCCCGGCGCACATCAGGCGATGCACCGCGCCCCGATGCCCCGCGGCCCGGGCGCCCAAGGCGGTGAACAGCGGGCGCAGGCGTTTTCCGCCCGAGGCGGCGAGGTAACGCCCGATCTCCTCCACGGCCTGAACCTTGCTGCTCAGCAGGTCAAAGAGCGCCTGCTCGCAGTCGATCAGCTCCGGGGCGACCAACGAGAAGGCCGTGAGGGGCGGCTGCACGCGCGTCCGAGGCGCTCCTGCGTGCAGTCCGGCGGGTTCATGTCGAGAGGCCTGGGTCTGCATGTCGCGCTCCGGGGAGCGGGTGGAGTTCACAGGTTTCAGTATGAATTGAAATCTGTTGTCCGCCAACCTAAAGCTCACCGGGGGGCGCGGCAAGACCGAGAAGGCGAGATCTTGGCCCCGGCGTGTCGATTCCGTGTCAGACTTGCGCGTCCCTTCGATCCTCCGGAGCCCGCATGGCCGCGCCCCCGCCGACCGCCCCCGCTGATGACCTGAGCCCGCCGGTGAGCCTGAGCGCCCAGCTCAAGGATCTCGACAGCCGCTTCTGGATCGTCAACACCATGGAGATGTTTGAGCGCCTGGCCTACTACGGCGTGCGCACCGTCGTCCCCTTGTACATGGTGCTCTCCCGGGAAGAGGGCGGCCCGGAGCTCTCCCACGAACAAAAAGGCGTGATCTTCGCGTGGTGGGCGGGCATGCAGTCCGTCTTGCCGATGTTCACCGGGGGCTACGCCGACCGCTACGGCCACAAGCAGACCATCGCCGCGGCCATCGTGCTCAAGATCATCGGCTACCTGATGATGGCCGAGCTCAAGTCCTACGGCGGCTTCTTCGCGGGCTGTATGCTCCTCGCCGCAGGCACCGCGATCTTCAAGCCCGGCGTGCAAGGCACCCTGGCCGCGACGCTCAAGAAGTCGAGCGCGTCCGTGGGCTGGGGCGTGTTTTACCAGCTCGTGAACGTCGGCGGCTTCATCGGCCCGGTGCTCGCGGGCGTGCTGCGCCTGATGGACTGGCGCTACGTGTTCTGGTCCTGCGCGGTGATCGTGGCGATCAACTTCTTGTGGCTGCCGTTCTACCGCGACTCCACCCAAGACGCGCCCCACGACCCGAACCCGCCGAGCCCGCTGCAGGTGCTCATCACCTCGGTCACCGGCCTGTTCCGGCCCCGGGTGTTCTTCTTCTGCATCGTGTTCTCGGGCTTCTGGCTGATGTTCAACCAGGTCTTTGACCTCTTGCCGAACATGATCGACGACTGGGTCGACAGCTCCGACCTCATCAAGACCGTCGGCGCCGCGTTCTCCACCGCCGCCGTGCCCATCGCCTTGGCCCTGGCCCTGGGTGCCTTGTGGGGCGGCGTGTGCTGGGCGGTGAGCTGGCTCGGCACGCGGCCCGACCAGCAGACGGCCTCCGAGGTGAGCCGCCCGGCCTGGGTGGTCGCGGGCCTCGCCGTGGGCCTGGCCTTGACCTTGCCCCTGCCGATGTTCACGTCCATCTCGGGCCTGTACAGCCTCGCCCTGTTCCCGGTGATCTCCTTGGTGGCGGCGGTCGCCTTGGCCACCCTCCGCCCGGCGACGGGCCCCTTGGCCATCGGGGTCGGCGGCGTCGGCGGCGTGTTGGGCGCCATAGGGATGCAGCGCACCTTCGCGGCGAGCGCGCCGGAGCTCGTGGCCATGGCCGAGCGTGGGGAGCAGGTGCCGCCGGAGTGGCTGCTCAACGCGAACGCGGGGCTGATCGTGTTCACGATGGTGTTCTTCGGCTACCTCACGAGCTTCGTGCGCCCCTTGACGTCCATCCTCGCGGGCATGGCGGTGGCCACGGTGGGCGCGTACATGGCGGGCACTTCAGGCGTGGGCTGGGGCTGTCTGGTGGGCATCCTCGTGTTCTCGGCGGGGGAGATGCTCTCATCGCCGAAGAAGATGGAGTACCTGGCGACGCTCTCGCCCAAGGGCCAAGAGGGCCTGTTCATGGGCTACGCGAACATCCCCGTGGCCATCGGCTGGATCGTCGGCAGCCTGTACGCCGGGAGCCGCTACGAGACCGACGGCGACAAGGCGAACCTCGCCCGGCGGATGCTGACCGAACGCTTCGACGTGAGCGCGGAGGCCGCCGAGGCGATCCCCCGCTCGGAGGTGGTGGCCCAGCTCGCCCAGCGCCTGAACGAGACCCCGGACGGCGTGCGGCGCCTCTTGTACGAGACCTACCACCCCGAGGCGATCTGGACGGACATCGCGCTGATCGGCGTGGTGTCGATGGTGGGGATGTTTGTGTATGACCGGGTGCTGCGGGTGATTGATGGTCGGGCGGCGGCGAAGGGGGCATAGGAGACATCTATGGACGACTTGAGTCATCCTCGACTTGGCGGG